>JBFINI010000029.1:0-14838 GCA_041611275.1 Burkholderiaceae bacterium | reverse complement strand
CGCCCGGCCCGCGAAAGCAACGGCCTGACCCCCCAATAGCGCGGCGCCTTCCGGCATTGACCAAGCGGTCAGGCGCCGCGGTAGGCGCTGTCCGCCGTCTTTTGGCCCTGCGCCTGCGCCGCGGCGACGGCCTTTTTCATCGATTCGATGGTTGCCTTGTAGTCCTTGGCGCCGAAGATCGCGCTGCCGGCGACGAACGTATCCGCGCCAGCCGCGGCAATGCGGGCGATGTTGTCGACCTTCACACCGCCGTCGACTTCGAGCAGGATCGCTCTTCCCGATGCGTGAGCGTACTCGTCGATCTTCGCTCGTGCCGCCGCCAGCTTGTTCAGCGCCTCGGCGATGAACGACTGGCCGCCGAAGCCCGGATTGACGCTCATCAGCAGCACCAGGTCGAGCTTGTCCAGCACGTGATCCATCCACTGCAACGGCGTGGCCGGGTTGAACACCAGACCGGCCTGGCAGCCTGAATCGCGGATCAGGCCGAGCGTGCGGTCGACGTGGTTCGAGGCTTCGGGATGAAACGAGATCACGTTGGCGCCAGCCTTGGCGAACATCGGCACCAGGCTGTCTACGGGCTCGACCATCAGGTGCACGTCGATCGGCACCTGTACATGCGGCCGGATCGCTTCGCACACCAGCGGGCCGATGGTCAGGTTAGGCACGTAATGGTTGTCCATTACGTCGAAGTGGATCCAGTCGGCCCCGGCCGCGACAACATTGCGGACCTCCTCGCCCAAACGCGCGAAGTCGGCGGACAGGATGCTGGGGGCGATGCGACAATTCACGGCGAACTCCACAATCAGCTTCGTCCATTGTACGAAGCGCCGACCCGCCGATGCCCCGCTACGAATTCAGCATCCAGGTGCAGCCGCGCTATCTCGCCGAACAGTCGGATCCCGAGGACAGCCGTTTCCTCTTCGCCTACACGGTGACGATCCGCAACACCGGCGACGTGACCGCTCAACTGGTCTCCCGCCACTGGATCATCACCGACGCGGAAGGGCAGATCGAGGAAGTACGTGGACCCGGCGTGGTCGGCGAGCAGCCGGTGCTCCGGCCGGGCGAGGCATTCGAATACACCAGCGGCTGCCCGCTAGGAACGCCGGTGGGCTCGATGCATGGCAGCTACCAGTGCATTGCCGAAGACGGCACCGCCTTCGAAGCTCCGATTCCGGAGTTCGTGCTGTCGATGCCGCGCACGCTGCATTGAACTTCACTCCTCCGGCGGCGGCTTGCGCCGGCCGTGGAACATCGTCCACCAGACGATGAACAGCAGCAGCCCCAGCGCCAGCAGCGCTTCGACGATGATCAGCCACACCGACGACCTCCTTTGCTCTTCATCCGCAAATTGTAAGAAGCCCGCGCCGGCTGCCCGCCGGGCACTCGGCATCGCCGCTGTACTGCTGGCCGCTGCATGTCAGACGCCACCCGCACCGGCGCCGACCCCAGCGCCGGAGCGCGCCCCCGCGCCGACCATCAAGACACTGACTCAGGCGCGTTTCGCCCCGGTGCACGCTGCCGAACTGCCGCCGCTGGCCGACGCGGATCTCGTCGCCGCCTGGCCAGCGCTGCTGCAATCGTGCCGCGCCTTTGAGCGCAACAGCGCGCGCCGCGAGGCCTGGGCCGAACCGTGCCGGCTCGCGGCCGCGGTTGCCCCCAACGATGTCGCCGCGCAGCGTGCCCTGCTGGCGCATAACTTCGATGCCCATCGGGTGAGCGCGGTGACGCTCGAAGAAGGCGGCGCCGAACCGCGCGTGCTGTCGACGGAGATGCGCGGACGCATCACCGGTTATTACGAACCGCTGCTTAGCGGCAGTCGCACCCGCGCCGCCCCGTATCTGGTGCCGCTGTACAAGCGGCCGGCGGACCTGCTGACCGTCGAGCTGTCGTCGCTGCATCCGGAACTGGCGACGCTGCGGCTGCGCGGTCGGCTGCAGCCGACCGAGAACGGCACGAAGGTGGTCCCGTACTGGCCACGCGCGCAACTGACCGAAGAGCGCCTGCGCGGTGCCGAACTCCTTTGGGTCGACGACGCGGTCGAGGCGTTCTTTCTGCAGATCCAGGGCTCGGGTCGCATCCAGTTGCCCGACGGCTCGATGCTCCGCGTTGGCTACGCCGACACCAACGGACATCCGTACCGTTCGATCGGCCGCGTGCTGATCGATCGCGGCGAGATGACATTCGAGCAGGCATCGATGCAGGGCATCGTCGCCTGGGGCCGTGCCCATCCGCAACGCCTGCCCGAACTGCTGAACCAGAACCCGAGTTTTGTCTTCTTCCGCGAACTACCGCTGGGCGATCCGCAAGCCGGCCCTGTCGGCGCGATGGGGCTGCCGCTGACACCGGGTTATTCGGTCGCCGCCGATCCGCGCTTTATTCCGCTCGGCGCGCCGCTGCTGATCGCCACCACGCATCCGTCGACCGGCAGACCGTTGCAGCGGCTGGTGCTGGCGCAGGACACCGGCGGCGCGATCCGCGGGCCGCTGCGTTTCGACCTGTTCTGGGGTTTCGGCGCCGACGCTGCGCTGCCCGCTGGCCGCCAGCGGCATGACGTCGAAGCCTGGCTGCTGGCGCCGCGGGGCGTGTCACCTGAGGCGCTGCTGGCCAAATAGTGTTGGCCCCCGCGTCGCCACCGACTACTTGGCGGCAATTTCCTTGAACGCGGCCTCGATGCGCTCGATTGGCACCGCACCGGGAACGCGACGGCCGTCGGTAAAGATCAGCGTCGGCGTGCCGGTCACTTCCAGCTTGCGGCCGAGATCGAGCGTCTGCTGCAGCGGGTGCTTGCAGTCGGCCGCGGCGGTCGGCGGCACCTTGCCATTGGCCATCAACTCATCCCACGCCTTGGCTCGGTCCTTGGCGCACCAGACGGCGCGCGACTTGTCGAACGAGTCCTGCGACAGGATCGGATACAGGAACGTATAGATCGTCACGTTCTTCAGGGCGACTAGATCCTTGTGCAATTTCTTGCAGAAGCCGCAGTTCGGATCTTCGAAGGTGACCAGCGTTCGCGAGCCATCGCCGCGAACGATCTTGACGGCCTGATCCAGCGGCAACGATTTGAAGTCAACACGCAGCAGTTCGTCGCGCTTCTTCGCCGTCAGGTCGTCGCGGGTCTTGGCGTCGATCACCCGGCCGACGATCGCGTAGTTGACCTCCTGGTCGACGTAGAAGATCTCGGTGCCGATGACGATCTCCCACAGGCCGAACGGCATGCGGGTCACCGAATCGGCCTTGGCATTGAAGCGTTGCTCGACGCGGGCACGGATCCCGTCCTCGACCGCGCCGCGCACCGCCGGCTGCTGCGCCAGCACCGGCACCGGAGTGACCAGCGCGCCGGACAGGGCGAAAGCGGCGGCGAGGATAAGTGTCTTCATCATTGTCGTCATTCCTGTTGGCCGGCGCATCATCCCCCGCGCGGGCTGGTCCCCGCCATCGGCCGCACGACGGAACCGGCGGCGTGACGGATCAACGCATTCTTCAGCGGCGGCAATGCGTTGACCGTTGCCAGACCGACGTTGCGCAGCTCGCGACTGAACGCATCGTCGCGCGCAAACAGGCGCGCCAACGCATGCGTCGTCAGCCGCATCAGTCCGACTGGTTCGGCCCGCGCCCGCTCGTAGCGGCGCAGCAGCACCGTATCGCCGGGATCCCGCCACGACTCGCGCTCAGCCAGCACGCGCAGCAACTCGGACACGTCGGCCAGCCCCAAGTTCAAACCCTGTCCGGCCAGCGGATGGACAACATGCGCAGCGTCGCCGACCAGGGCCAGCCTTTGGCCGACCAGGCGATCGACGACGACCCGCCGCAAGGCAAACGAGTGCGTCGGCCCGGCCGGTGTCAGCTCGCCCAGATGTGCCTGCGCCCGCGACGCAAGGCGCAAGGCGAGGTTCGAGGCATCGGCGGCAAGCGGCGCCGCCAGCGCCTGCGGCGCCGACCACACCAGCGACACGTGATTGCCGGGCAACGGCAGCAGCGCGATCACCCCTTCGAGCGGATCGAACCACTGGTAGGCGACGCCATGATGGGGCCGCTCGCAGCCGAAGTTGGCGACCACGGCCGTCTGCTCATAAGGCAATTCCTGCGCGTTGATGCCGGCTGCGGCGCGCACCGGCGAGCGGGCGCCATCGGCAGCAACGATCAGGCGCGCCGCGATCTTGCGACCGCCGACCATGTGCGCCGCCGCCGCTTCAGCGCTGAGATGCAGGGTATCGAACGACGCCTCGATGCGTTCGAGCCCCGACGCGAAGCCCGCCGCCGCAACGAGCACGCGCAGCAGTTCGCCTTCCTCGATGATGCTCGCCAGTTGCGGCAACGATGCCAGATAGGCATCGAAACAAAGTTCGTTGCCCGCGTCGCCGAACACACGCATGCGCGCCACCGGTTGCACACGCGCCGCCTCGATCGCCGGCCAGAGCTTCAGTTGTTCGAGCAGGGCCACCGTCGCCGGCGCGATGGCGTAAATGCGCGCATCAAACGGCATCGACGGCTCGGCCCGATGCGCCGGCGCTCGCGGTCCGATCAGCGCCACGCGCAGCCCCAGTTGCGCCGCGCCGACGGCGCAAGCGAGGCCGGCTACACCGGCGCCGATGACGGCAATGTCATAGGTGGAGGATTGCTTCACGGCGGCGATTATCGCAGCGGGACGCCACAGGCCCGGGCCCGTCCGCGCCGCGACGCTCCGTTATACTTCGCGCCCTTCGCCCGGGTCATTTCCTCGACACCGAGCAGACACGGTCCGACTGCGTCGAAGGCACACTTCGGCGCAGCCGAACTTGACCGGGGCGAACGCCCCGCGGCCGCAGACAAGATCCTTGTCGGCGGTGGCAGCAAAGCAAGGCCAAGTAGCTCAGTTGGTAGAGCAGAGGACTGAAAATCCTTGTGTCGGCGGTTCAATTCCGTCCTTGGCCACCACCCCCCTTCAAACGCCCTTGCTGATCGATGCGTCAACGCGTTGACTCGGTCGCGCAAGTCGCGCTGTACTTGGCGCTGATGGCGTTGGCGCGTTCGGCGCTGCGCCCGAACACGCGGCGGACCGAAGATCGTCAACACCCCACGCACCCAGGTCGGAATCGTCGGCGCCGGGCCCGCCGGACTGCTGCTGGCGCAACTGCTGCACGTGCACGGCGTCGCCTCGGTCGTGCTCGAACGGCGCGACCGCCCGTATGTCGAAGGGCGCATCCGCGCCGGCGTGCTCGAGCAGGGCACCGTCGACCTGCTGGCCGAGGCCGGCGTCGATGCGCGGCTGCGTTCGGAGGGCCTCGTCCATCACGGCATCGAACTGGCGCTGGACGGCGTGCGCCAGCGGGTCGATCTGTCCGAACTGACCGACGGCAAGTCGGTCACCGTCTACGGTCAGACCGAAGTCGTGCGCGATCTGATCGGCGCGCGGCTGAACATCGGCGCGCCGCTGTTGTTCGGGGTCGACGGCTTGAGCGTGCACGATCTCGATTCAGCCGCGCCCCGTATCTGCTATCGAAAGCAAGGCCGCCCGCACGAACTCGCCTGTGACTTCATCGCCGGCTGCGACGGCTTTCACGGCGCATGCCGCCCCAGCATTCCGGCCGGCGCGCTGACCGTCTATGAGCGCGTCTATCCGTTTGCCTGGCTCGGCATCCTGGCCGATACGCCGCCGCCGGCGAAGGAGCTGATCTATGCCCGCCATTCACGAGGATTCGCCCTGTACAGCATGCGTTCGCCGTCGCGTGCGCGCTGTTACCTGCAGTGCTCGCCCGACGAGGACATCGCGCTGTGGCCGGACGAACGCCTGTGGGAAGAGCTGCAGCGGCGCCTCGGCGACGACGGAAATCGGTCGCTCAAGCCCGGCCCGGTGCTCGAGAAGTCGATCACGCCGATGCGATCGTTCGTCGCCGAGCCGATGCGCTACGGTCGCCTGTTTCTGGCCGGTGATGCAGCGCACATCGTGCCGCCGACCGGCGCCAAGGGCCTGAATCTTGCCGCCGCCGACGTGCACTACCTGGCCGAGGCGCTGATCGCCTTCTACGGCAACGGCGACGAGGCGCGTTTGAACCGCTACAGCGAGCGAACGCTGGCACGGGCGTGGAAGGCGCAGCGCTTCTCGTGGTGGATGACTTCGCTGCTGCATAACTTCGCCGGCAGCAGCGCCTTTGACGAACGCGTTCGTAAAGCCGAACTGCAGTACGTGCTCGGCTCGCGCGCGGCGCTGACGACGCTGGCCGAGAACTATGTCGGGCTGCCCTTTTGAACTTCGGCGTCGAGCTCGGCAAACACGTCGCGAGCGATGTGAAACGCCGAATTCGCCGCCGGCACGCCGCAGTAGATGGCGGCATGCAGCAGCACTTCCTTGATCTCGTCGCGCGTAACCCCGTTGTTGCGCGCCGCGCGCATGTGCAGCCGCAGCTCGTCGGTGCGGTTGATCGCCAGCGTCATGGCGATGGTCAGCAGGCTGCGCGTATGACGCGTCAGCCCCGGCCGGGTCCAGATCTCACCCCAGCAGTAGCGGGTGAGCAGATCCTGGAATTCGGCATTGAGCGTGGTGCGGTTGGCGAGCGACTTGTCGACATATTCGGCGCCGAGCACCGGCCGACGCACCGCCAGGCCGGCTTCGAAACGTGCGCGTTCGTTCAGGCCGGAATCGAGCAGGAACGACAGCGCCGCCGACGTGAATGCGCCTGCCTGCTCCCAGTTCGACAGGTGCGCCGCGTCAAGTTCGACGTAGCGCGCGCCGGCGATCGACTGCGCGATGTCGCGGCCGAGCTCTGGTGGCGTTGAGCCGTCGTAGGTGCCAGCGATCACCAGCGTCGGCGTGACGATGCGCGCTAGATCGGCGCGCTGATCCATATCGCGGACCGCGGCACAGTTGGCCACATAGCCGTCGACGTTCGTGGCCAACAGTATCGAACGCACCTGGTCGATCTCATGCGGCGACAGGCGTTGGTACCGCGCCGTGAACCAGCGGTCGAGCACCGCCGGCGTCACCGCAATCATTCCGCCCGCACGCACGGCGTCGATGCGCGACTTCCAGGTGGCAGCGTCGCCGATTTTGGCACCGGTATTGCACAAGACCAGCCTGGTGACGCGCTCGGGCTTGTTCACACCGAGCCAGATTCCGGTCATGCCACCCATCGACAGGCCGCAGAAGGCCACCCGCTCGATGGCCAAGTGGTCGAGCAGGGCCACCGCATCGGCACCGAGCTGGGCAATGCTGTACTCGCCCGGCGTGACCTGCGATTGCCCGTGGCCGCGCGTGTCGTAGCGCAGCACGCGGAAATGCGACAGCAGCGCCGTCATCTGCGGTGCCCACATGTCTAGCGTGGTGCCGAGTGAATTGCACAGCATCAGCACCGGCAGGCGCGCGTCGCCGTCCAGTTCGTAATGCAGGCGCACATCCTTCAGCTGGGCCATGGGCATGGTTGGCTCCTTGTCGTACGAGGTGTTCAGACCGACGTTGAACGTCGATACTCGGTGAGTACGCAATCGATGAATTCTCCGGCCGCGCCGAGGTAGTTCTGCGGGCTCAGCAGGGCGTCGATCCGCGCTGCATCGAAGTGCGCGCTGATCGTCGGATCGTTGAGCAGCGCCGCGCGAAAGCCACCCGCCTCGCGCGACCGTTGCACGGCGGCGCCGACATTGGCCTTGGCCTGCGCCCGGCCGACGTGCACCGCCAGCGCCAGGCTCACCGCCTCGGCCATTGGCAATCCGCCGGCAGCCGCGAGGTTGGCCTGCATTTTCTCCTCATCGACCTGCAGGCCCTCGATCACCGCGCGCATCTGCGCCAGGCTTGCAGCAGCGAGTTCGACGATCTCCGGCAGCGTCGCCCATTCGGCCTGCCAGCCGCCGAGCGCACGTTCATGCTCCTGCACCATCGCGGTGAACAACGTGGCCAGCAGCGACGGCATGCGAATCGCCGCGGCCAGCGCGGCGGCACAGCCGACCGGATTGCGTTTGTGCGGCAGCGTGGAGGAACCGCCGCGGCCGGGGGCGTCCGGCTCCGCGAGTTCGGCGACCTCGGCCTGCGCCTGCAGCGAGACATCGCGCCCGATCTTGCCGAGCGCGCCTGTCAGCATTCCGAGCGCCGCGCCGAACTGCGCCAGGCGATCGCGCTGCGCGTGCCAAGGCATCGACGGCAACGTGAGATCGAGCTCCTGCGCCAGCCCCTTGGCCACCGTCAGTCCGTGCGCGCCAAGGCTGGCCAGCGTGCCCGCCGCGCCGCCGAACTGCAGCGTGAGCGCAGCCGCACGCGCCTGCGCCAGGTTCACGCGAATGCGCAGTAACGCGTCGAGCCAGCCGGCGACCTTCAGCCCGAACGTCGTCGGCAGCGCCGGCTGCAGCAGCGTGCGCGCGGTCATCGTGGTGGCGCGATGTTTTTCGGTCAGTTGCGCCAGGGCCGCGAGCAATGCCGTGAAATCGGCGTCGATTGGCGCCAGCGCCGAGCGCAGCTGCAAGGCCAGCGCGGTGTCGATGATGTCCTGGCTGGTAGCGCCCCAGTGCACGTAGCGTGCGGCTGCGGCGTCGGTCTGCTCAACGCGCGCGGTCAGCTGCACGACCAGCGGAATCGCCAGATTGCCGGCGGTCACGGCATCGCGCGCCAGCGCGCCGAAATCGAGCCAATGGGCCTGACAGGCCGCCTCGATTGGCGCGACCGCCGCGGCCGGAATCACGCCGCATCGCGCCTGCACGCGCGCCAGCGCCGCCTCGACATCAAGCATCGCCTGCGCCGTGGCGCGATCGCCGAATGCGGCGCACGCTGTCGATGTGCCCACCGCGTCAATCAACCGACTCACGTCAGTGCCCGTCCTGCCGCCCGAAGGGCACTGAGCGCCCCCGCGGGGGCAGCGAACGAAGTGAGCGTGAGGGCGGGTTCTTTGTCCGCGCGGCCGCCCGAAGAGCACTGTGCGCCCCAAGCGGGGGGATGCGAACGAAGCAAGCGTGGAGGCTCATGCTAGATCTCGAAGAACACCGTTTCGCCCTGCCCCAGATGACTGCCCTGCAGAACGACGTTGAAGCACAGCACACCAGCCTGCCCGGTCGGCGTAGCGATCAGCGTCGAGCGTCGCTCGGCTGGCACGCGGGCCAGCACCGGATCTTCGGCATTGGCCGCCTCGCCCGGAAAGTAGATGCGTGTGACCATTCGCCGCAGGATGCCGCGCGCGAACACCGCGACCAGGATGTGCGGCGCCTGCAGCGCCCCCGTCGGGTCGGACACGCGGCCCGGCCTGACGGTGCGGAAACGGAAAGCGCCCTCAGCATCGGTAGGCCGGCGTGCGAAACCGGAAAAATTCGGCTCCAGCGGCAGGTCGCGTGTGTCTTCCGGGTGCGCATAGCGACCGTGGCTGTTGGCCTGCCAAAGTTCGATCAGTCCGTCGGGCACGGGGCGGCCCTCGCCATCGACCAGCCGGCCTTCGATGGTCAGCGGTTCACCGGCCACGCCGGGAAGGGCAATGGTGTCGGTGTTCAACCCGTCGAGCCCGATGTGCAGGAACGGGCCGACGGTCTGCCAGGCAGTGGCGTACAGCATGGCCGCTAGTCGAAGGGTGTGCTGTCGCGGCCGCGCAGCACGATGTCGAAGACGAAACCGTGCGCCCAGCCGGGCCGTGTACTCGCCCAGTCGAAACTCGCGACCAGTCGAGCTCGTGCGTTGCCATCGGGCACAGCGTTGTAGATCGGGTCAAAGGCGAGCAACTCGTCGCCAGGGAAATACATCTGCGTGACCAGGCGCTGGGCAAAGGCGTTGCCGAACAGCGAAAAGTGGATATGCGCCGGACGCCAGGCGTTGTGATGATTGCGCCATGGATAGGCGCCGGGTCGAACGGTGGTGAATTGGTAGCGGCCTTCGTCATCGGTCAGCGCCCGGCCGGCGCCATTGAAATTCGGATCAAGCGGCGCGTCCCACAGGTCGCGCGGGTGGCGGTAGCGGCCGGCCGCATTGGCCTGCCAGATCTCGATCAATGCGCGGCGCACGGGTCGCGCGTTCTCGTCGAGCACGCGACCGCTGACGATGATGCGCTGGCCGATGGCCTCGCCCGCACCCTGCCGAGTCAGGTCGCTGTCGACATCGGCGCGAACCTCGGGCGACGGCCGCGGCCCGCTGATTTCTGACAGGCCCTGCGGTAAAGGAATCGGCGCCTGCAGGGGCGAGCGCAGCACCGTCGACGCATAGCTGTCGAAGCGGTAAGGCGGCTGCGTCTGGCCGAAGGGCCGGTAGTACTGCGCGAGTTCGCTCATGGCCTCGCTCCGAACGGGTCAAAGTGCATGATGGCAAAGGCCTGACTTCCTGCATAGGCGGCGCTGCCCGTCGCCAGAACCGCGCTGGCAGCGCCACCATCGATGGCTTAGGCGTGATGCGCTGGCCATACCCTTGCTCGTACATCCGATGTCGACGTCCACCGCCCGCATTGTTTTTGATCGCCGGCGCCAGATCCTGCCGATCGGCGATGGTGCTCTGGCCATAGCCGCGTGGCTGCTGGTCGCTACCGCTGTGCCGGCGCAGGAGTTGCGGCCGATTCAGGCCTCGCAGCACGTTTACTACGTGCAGGGCACGGCGGGCATGGCCACGCGCGAGAATCAGGTCTTCAACTCGAACGCCGCCTTCGTGGTGACCGCCGAAGGAATGCTGGCGTTCGATGCGCTGGGCGCGCCGGCGCTGGCTGAAAGACTGAATCAGGCGATCGCCGGCATCACCACACAGCCGATTCGCCGCGTGATCGTCAGTCACTTTCACGCCGACCACTTCTACGGCCTGCAGGCGCTGCGAGCCGATGGCGTGCAGATCTGGGGCCACGCCGCGGGCCGCGCCTCATTCACCTCGGATTCGATGCAATGCCGGCTCGAACAGCGCCGCCGCGACCTGGCGCCATTCGTCGACGAGAACACCCGACTGGTCAGCGCCGACCGCTGGATCGAGTTCAAGGACGGCCCGCAAATGGCCTTCACCTTCGGCGGGCTGAAAATGCGGCTGATCGATGTCTCCGGTGCGCATTCGCCGGAGGACATCATGCTCTTCGTCGAGGACGACGCCGTGTTGCTGGCCGGCGACCTGTATTTCTCCGGCCGGCTGCCCTTCGTCGGCCAGGCCGACAGCAAGGCGTGGCTTGACGCGCTCGACCACATCGAGCCGCTGGCGCCGAAAATGGTGATCCCCGGACACGGAGGGGCCTCGCGCGATCCGAAGCCCGACATCGAGCGCACGCGCGCTTACCTGCGTTTCCTGCGCGAAAAAATGGGCGCTGCGGTGCGCGACTTGACGCCGTTCGACGAGGCCTACGTGGCGATTGACTGGTCGCGCTTCGCCAATGAGCCGGCGTTCGATGCCGCCAACCGCATCAACGCCTACGGCACCTACCTGCAGATGGAGCGCGAGCTGCTGGCGCGCTAGCGGTTGATTCTGCCGATAACGATCAGTGAGCCGCCGCTATTTCTTGCCCTGCAGCAACCCGTAGCCGAACAGCAGGATCAGCGCACCAACAATCGAGCCGATGAAACCGGCACCTTGGCCGGCCTGGTAGAGGCCGAGCGCCTGGCCCAGATAGCCGGCGACCAGCGAGCCGGCGATGCCAAGCACGGTAGTGAGGATCAACCCCAACTTCTGTTCGCCGGGCATGATCGCCCGCGCCAGCAGGCCGACAACGAATCCGACGAGGATGACCCAGATGATCGACATGTCTGCGCTCCTGCTGGTGAGGATTGACGTAACGGCGATGGTGCCATAGCTTGCGGTGGGTCAAGCGGGACGGCGCCGCTTCGGAGACACTGCGCGACCGGGGGCGCCTCTATAATTCCCCGTGAATCAAAGGCTTATGCAGCTGCTCACGCTCGGACTCAACCACCAGACCGCACCGCTTGCGCTGCGCGAACGGGTGGCGTTCGTGCCCGAGGAAGTCGGCCATACGATCATGCGCATCCGTGACCGCCTGTCCGATCGCAGCCGTGGCCAGCTGACCGAAGCAGCGATCATCTCGACCTGCAACCGCACTGAGCTCTATTGCGCTGTCGACGAGCCGCAGACTGCCGGGCCGGCGCTGGCCGAGTTCGTCGCGCAGGAAAAGCGGCTGGAACCCGACGAGTTCCGCCGCTCCGCCTACCTGTTGCCGCAGGCCGAAGCCGTGCGCCACGCGTTTCGGGTGGCCAGTGGACTCGATTCGATGGTGCTCGGCGAGCCGCAGATCCTCGGCCAGATGAAGCAGGCCGAGCGGCTGTCGCGCCAAGCGGGCGGCATGGGCCTGCTGCTGAATCACCTTTTCCAGCGCACCTTCGCGGTGGCCAAGGAAGTGCGATCGAGCACCGAGATCGGCGCCCATTCGGTGTCGATGGCCGCCGCGGCGGTACGGGTGGCCGAGCGCATCTTCGGCGAGCTTACCGACAGCGAAGTGCTGCTGGTCGGCGCCGGCGAAATGATCGAGCTGACGGCCACCCATCTGGCGGCGCGGCGGCCGAAGTCGATCACCGTGGCCAACCGCACCGTCGAGCGGGCCAGCAATCTGGCGCACCGCTTCCAGGGCCAGGCGATGCGGCTGGCCGAACTGCCGGAGCAGCTGGCACGGTTCGACGTCGTGGTTTCCTGCACAGCGAGCACGCTGCCGATCATCGGCCTGGGCATGGTCGAGCGCGCGGTGCGCAGCCGGCGCCATCGGCCCATGTTCATCGTCGACCTGGCGGTGCCGCGCGATGTCGAACCCGAAGTGGCGCGGCTCGAAGACGTTTATGTGTACACGGTCGACGATCTGGGCAAGATCGTCGCCACCGGCAGCGAGAACCGGCAGGCCGCCGTGGCTCAGGCCGAGGCGATCATCGAAACGCGTGTGCGCGATTTCGACGCTTGGATCCGCACCCGCGCCGCGGTGCCGGTGATCCAGGGCCTGCGCAGCCGCGCCGAAAGCCTTAGCACGCACGAGATCGAGCGGGCGAAGAAGCTGCTGGCGCGCGGCGAACCACCGGAGGCGGTGCTCGAGCAGCTGGCGCAGGCGCTGACCAACAAGTTTCTGCACGCGCCGCTATCAGCGCTGCACCAGAGTTCCGCCCAGGACGAAGCCGATCGCGCGCGACTGATCGCGCTGCTGTCGCGCTTCTATTCGCAACCCGAGCATTAGCTGACCGGAAGTGCGGACTGCGCCGGTCGTGCCGGCGCTCGGCCACTGCCGTTCAATTCCCATTGCCGATGAAACCTTCGATGCACAGCAAGCTCGGCCAGCTGGCGAAGCGGATGACCGAGATCGACGCCCTGCTCGCCCGCGAGGACGCCGCGCGCGACCTGAACCGGTTGCGCACGCTCGGCCAGGAGCGGGCCGAGATCGAGCCGGTGGTGGCCGGCTTTCACGACTACAACCGCGCGCAGGCCGATCTGCTGGCAGCGCAGGAGATGATGGCTGATCCGGACATGAAGGTGCTGGCCGAAGAGGAGGTGCATGCAGCGCGAGCGCGCATCGACACGTTGGAGGCCGAACTGCAGCGGCTGCTGCTGCCGAAGGACCCGAATGACGAGCGCAACGTCTTTCTGGAGATCCGCGCCGGCACCGGTGGCGACGAGTCGGCCCTGTTCGCCGGCGATCTGCTGCGCATGTACATGCGCTATGCCGAACGCAACCGCTGGCGTACCGAGCTGATTTCTTCGAGCGAATCAGATCTCGGCGGCTACAAGGAGGTGATCATGCGCATCGAAGGCGCCGGGGCTTACTCGAAACTGAAGTTCGAGTCCGGCGGCCATCGCGTGCAGCGGGTGCCCGAGACGGAGGCGCAAGGCCGCATTCATACCTCGGCGGCGACGGTCGCGGTGCTGCCCGAGGCCGACGAAATCAACGACGTGAAGATCGACCCGACCGAACTGCGCGTCGATGTCTTTCGCGCTTCGGGGGCCGGCGGCCAGCACGTGCAGAAGACCGAATCGGCGGTGCGGCTCACCCACCTGCCCTCGGGCCTGGTGGTCGAATGCCAGGACGAGCGTTCGCAGCACAAGAACCGCGAGCGGGCGATGAAGGTGCTGGCCGCAAGACTGATGGACCGGCAACTGCGCGAGCAGCAGGCGAAGGAAGCATCGACGCGCAAGAGCCTGATTGGCTCTGGCGACCGCTCCGAGCGCATCCGCACCTACAACTTTCCGCAGGGCCGGGTGACCGACCACCGCATCAACCTGACGCTGTACAAGATCGACCAGATCATGGACGGCGATCTGTCGGAACTGACCGAGAAGCTCGCTGCCGAGCACCAGGCCGAACTGCTGGCGGCGCTGGGCGAGGCGGTCTGAGCGGCGAACGGCGCCTTATGAAATCGATGAACACCCGCAGCGAACGCGACAGCTTCGGTCCGATCGACGTTCCCGCCAAGCGACTGTGGGGCGCGCAGACGCAGCGCTCGCTGCAGTTCTTCGCCGTATCGATTGAGACGATGCCGCCAGAGCTGATTGGCGCACTGGTGCTCGTGAAGCGGGCCGCGGCGCGGGTCAACTGCGATCTCGGCGAGCTCGACGCAGCGAAGGCGCAGGCGATCGAGCAGGCCTGCGACGAAGTGCTCGCCGGGCAGCACGAGGCGGAGTTCCCGCTGTCAATCTGGCAGACCGGCTCCGGCACGCAGACGAACATGAACAACAACGAGGTGCTCGCCAACCGCGCCTCGGAACTGCTCGGCGGCCAGCGCGGCAGCGGCCGCCTCGTGCATCCGAACGACGATGTGAATCGCGGCCAGAGCAGCAACGATGTGTTTCCGACCGCGATGCATATCGCCGCCACGCTGAATGTGGAAAACCGGCTGCGGCAGCCGCTCGCCGCCCTGCGCGCCACGCTGGACGGGAAGGCGCAGGCGTTCGCCGACATCGTCAAGATCGGACGCACGCATCTGCAGGACGCCACGCCGCTGACAGATCGG
>JBFINI010000028.1:0-14958 GCA_041611275.1 Burkholderiaceae bacterium | reverse complement strand
CACGCCTTTCTGCCATTCATGTTTACCGCTCGGCGGCATGGCGATCGAGAAGCCTTCCTCGTCACGCGCCTTGGCCAGCGCGTCGAGCTTCAGCTTCAACCACGCGCGGTCCTCCGAACGCATGTCCATCGATAGCGTCTTGGCGATGGCGCCCAGGCCACGCGGCTGCTCGGCGCCATTGACCCACACCTCGAACGGCATCGGTGGCGCACCGACCTGGCCGATGAAGATCGCAAAAGATTCGTGCCGCTGCGGAATCTCGACCATGAAGGTCCAGGCCATGTTGCCCTCGGCCATGTCCGGGCGGCCAGGCCATTTCAGGCTGGCCAGTGCCGGCTGCGGCGTCGAGGTCAGCTGCACGCGGCGGTCCGGGTCGTCCTTCAGGTCCTGCGGCTCGGCGGCAGCGGCGGCTTTGCGCACCTCGAGCACGCTGCCGATCACGTTGTTCGGCCGATAGGTGGTGATGCCCTTCAGCCCTTCCTTCCAGGCGGCGAAGTAAAGCTGCTTGAAGTGGTCGAACGGGTAGTCCTCGGGCACATTGACCGTCTTGCTGACCGCGGCGTCGATGTAGGGCTGCACCGCGGCGATCATCCGCATGTGGTCCATCGCGCTCATCTCCAGCGCATGCACGAACGCCGGCGGCAGATGATCGGTGTCGCCGCCCATGCGTCGGAAGAGTCGATAGGCATAGTCCTCGACCACGTACTCCTGCTTGCTGCCGTCGGGCATGCGCTTCTTGCGCACATAAGTCCACGAGAACGTCGGCTCGATGCCGCCGGAGGCGTTGCTGGCGAAGGCCAGCGAGATGGTCCCGGTCGGTGCGATCGACAGCAGGTGCGAATTGCGCAGCCCCTGCTTGCGGATTTTCGTCTGCAGTTCTTCCGGCAGGCGGCTGGCGCAATGCGGCGTGGCCAGCAGCTTGTTCGCATTGAACAGCGGGAACCCGCCCTTTTCCTTGGCCAGGTCGCTGGAGGCGTCGTACGAGGCATCGCGCATCTTGCGCGCGATATCGCCGGCCATCGCACGTGCCGCTTCGCTGTCGTACTTCAGACCAAGCATCGTCAGCGTGTTGCCCAGGCCGGTGAAGCCGAGACCGACGCGCCGCTTGTTGGCCGCTTCCTGCTGCTGTTCGGCCAGCGGCCATAGCGTCGCTTCGAGCACATTGTCGAGCGCGCGAATCGCCACCTTGACCACCGACTGGAAGCGCGCGAAGTCGAACGACGAATGCTCACCGAACGGGTCGATGACGAAGCGAGTCAGATTGACCGAGCCGAGGCAGCAGCAGCCATATGGCGGCAATGGCTGCTCGCCGCAGGGGTTGGTCGCGGCGATCGTCTCGCAGTAGGCGAGGTTGTTGTCCTGGTTGACGCGGTCGATGAAGATGACACCGGGTTCGGCGTGGTTGTACGTCGACTCCATGATCTGGTCGAACAGTTCGCGCGCGCGCAGCTTGCGATAGACCCAGTTGCCATCGACGCGCTGGTAGGCGCCATCGACCTCAAATGGCTTTTCCTTGTGCCAGAGTTCGACTTCGCCGTTCGATTCGACCGTGCGCATGAAGGCGTCGGTGACCGCCACGCTCATGTTGAAGTTCGACAGCGAGCCGTCGCGCTTGGCGTGGATGAAGTCCTCGATGTCGGGGTGGTCGCAGCGCATCATGCCCATCTGTGCGCCGCGCCGGCTGCCCGCCGACTCGAGCGTCTCGCAGCTTTTGTCGAACACGCGCATGTACGACAGTGGGCCGCTGGCGCGCGAGTGCGTGCCGGCGACGAAGGCGCCCTTCGGGCGGATGTTCGAAAAGTCGTAGCCGACGCCGCCGCCGCGGCGCATCGTTTCCGCGGCCTGCGCCAGCGCGCCGTAGATGGACGGCAGGCCGTTGCGCGTGGTGGTGATCGCATCGCCGACCGGCTGCACGAAGCAGTTGATCAGCGTGGCAGCGATCTCCGTGCCGGCCGCCGAATTGACGCGGCCGCCGGGAATGAAGCCGTCGACCATCGCTTCGAAGAAGCGTTTCTCCCACTCGGCGCGCAGCGCCGGTGCCTCGACCGCCGCCAGGCCGCGTGCGACCCGCCGCCGCACGTCATCGGCCGACTGCTCGCCGCTCTTGGCGTACTTCTCCAGAAGCACGTCGATCGAGATCGGTTGTTCATCGAGCAGTTGCTGGGCGGAATCGAGTTTCATGCAGGCGTCTCCAGACGGTCTGATACGGACTTTTTTTTGGGCGGAAGGACAGTATAGGCAAGCGAGCGGACATTGGAACGGTTCGTTGGCAGCACCGTCTTGATTCAGCGTAAATACGCTGGATATTGTGACTTATCGCCGATTTCACACAACATGTTGTATTGATGCGGCGGCAACAGTCGGGCCGACCGGGCGTTCGTATACTGCCCGGCGCTTGCCGGAGACGACGGATGAACCTGCAGCAGTTCCGCTTCCTGCGCGAAGCCGCGCGACACAAGTTCAACATCACCCTGGCGGCGCGCGCGTTGCATACGTCGCAGCCCGGCATCAGCAAGGCAATCATCGAACTGGAGGGCGAACTTGGCGTGCCGATCCTGGCCCGTCAGGGCAAGCGCATCCTCGGGGTGACGCCGCCCGGCCAGCAGGTGCTCGATGCGGCTGAGCGCATCATGAAGGAAGTCGACGACCTGAAGAAGATGGCGCGCGACTATGTCGGAGCGCCGTCGGGCACGCTGCGCGTGGCGACCACGCACACCCAGGCGCGCTACGTGCTGCCACCGATCGTTCAGCAGTTCGCGAAGCGGTTTCCGCAGGTGCGGCTGAAGCTGCTGCAGGCGGACCCGCCGACAATCGTCTCGATGCTGACCAGCGGTCAGGCGGACGTCGGCCTGGCCACCGAATCGCTGGCCGATGCCGCCGGACTGGTCTCGATCCCAATCTACGAATGGCATCACGTGGCCATGGTGCCGCCCGGCCATGCGTTGGCCAAGCTGCAGAAAACACCCGGCAAGCTGCGGCTTGCGGATCTGGCGCGTCATCCGATCGTCACCTACGAGGCGCATTTCTCCGGCCGCAACCGCATCGACGCGGCCTT
This sequence comes from Burkholderiaceae bacterium, assembly GCA_041611275.1. Lineage (GTDB taxonomy): Bacteria > Pseudomonadota > Gammaproteobacteria > Burkholderiales > Burkholderiaceae_F > JADJWR01. Next base: position 11,903 of record JBFINI010000028.1, on the reverse strand, counting down.
CGCTGCCGCCGGCATCGAACCGTCGATCGTGCTCGAGGCGATCGACGCCGACGTGATCAAGACCTACGTTGCCACCGGCATGGGTGTCGGCATCGTCGCCGGCGTAGCTGCCGACCCGCGCACCGAATCGCTGATCGTGCTGCCGTGCGGCCATTTGTTCGGCGCCAACACGACAAGGCTCGCCGTCAAGCGCGACGCCTACCTGCGGGGTTTCGTTTATGCCTTCATCGAACTGCTGGCGCCGGGCTGGGATCGGCGTCGGCTCGAGGAGGCGTTTGCCGTAACGCGGGCAACGATCGTGAAGTGAGATCGGCTCTAGACTGGGGCGCAACGTCTCCCAAAGAATTGCGTTGCCTAGGATGCGTCTGTCGCGACAAGCCGAAATCATCACCGTTGGACGGGTTGGCCGTCTTGGCGGCTGTGCGCAGGCGCACCGCGCACGTGGCAGGGTCCCGTCGCCGGCCGGTGCGAGGCGTTCGCCATGAAATTGGCGATCGTCGGCGCTGGCGCGATCGGCGGTGTCATGGGCGCCAGGCTGGCGGCGCGCGGGCACGAGGTCAACCTGATCGCCCGCGGTGCGCATCTGGAGGCAATCCGGCGCGACGGTTTGAAGCTCGTCGACCACCTCGAGCAAACCGCGCAAACGTTTCGTCTTCCAGCCACCGACGCACCGGAGGATCTCGCTGCGCAGGATCTGGTGATCATTGCGCTGAAAGCGCACGCGATCGGCGCCATGCTGCCGCGTTTGCGCACGTTGATAAGGCAGCACACAGTGGTGGTGCCGGCGATCAACGGCTTGCCGTGGTGGTACTTCCATCGCGAGGCGGGACCGCACAGCGGCCGCCGGTTGCGCACCCTGGATCCCGATGATTCGATGTTCGCTGCTCTCGACTGCCGCCATATTGTCGGCTGCGTGGTGCATGTGGCCGCCGAGGCGCGCGCGCCGGGCGAGGTTCATCACACCGGCGGCCGACGCCTGGTCCTCGGCGAGCCGGACGGTTCGATCAGCGAACGACTCGAGCGCGTTTGTCGTGCGCTCGATGGGGCCGGCTTCGAAGCCGAACGCTCGGCCAGCATCCGTCTTGATGTCTGGATCAAGCTGCTCGGCAACATGTCGTTCAACCCGGTGGCGGCGCTCACCGGATACCTGATGAACCAGATCTGCGCCGACGAGGAAGTGCTCGACGTGATCCGCGCGATGATGATCGAAGGCATGGCCGTTTCCGAACACTACGGTTACCCGATGCCGATGACACCGGACGAGCGCATCGACCTGGCCCGCCAGCTCGGCGCGGCCAAGATCTCGATGCTGCAGGACGTCGAGCGCGGCCGTCAGCTCGAACTGGCAGCGATCGTGGGCGCGGTGATCGAGCTGGCCGAACTGGCGGGGCTGCCGGTGCCGACCATCCGCCGGGTGCACGGGCTGACGCAGGCGCGCGCACACACGCTGGGCCTGGCCTGAAGGGAACCGGTCGCGACGATGCCCGACGATCCAATCATCGCGGCGCCGGTGCGCGTCAACGCCGTCGTCAGCGGCGGCCAGTACGAACTGCCCGTCTACCCGTATGTCGAGCCGGCGGAATTGCGTGGCAAGCTCGGCCGGCATCCGGTGGCCATCGTCGGCGCCGGCCTGACCGGCCTGACGCTCGCCTGTGACCTTGCGCTGCGTGGCATCCCGGCGGTGGTGCTCGACGAGGACGACACTGTCGGTGTGCGCGGCGCCTCCAGCCGCGGCATCTGCTACGCGCAGAAATCGCTGGAGATCTTCGCCCGGCTGGGCATCTACGCGCGCATGCTGGACAAGGGCGTGCAGTGGTCGGTCGGCCGCACCTTCGCCGGCGATGACGAGATCTATTCGTTCGACCTGAAGAAGCAGCGCGCGCACGACGCCTCCGAGCAGCCGGCGTTCATCAACCTGCAGCAGTTCTACGTCGAGTGGTTTCTCGTCGACCGGCTGTACGAGCTGGCCACCGTCGAGTTGCGCTGGAAGAACCGTGTCGCCGGCATCGAGATGCGCAACGACGAAGTGCTCGTCGATGTCGAGACGCCGAGCGGCCGCTATCGGCTGGCGGCGGCGTGGCTCGTCGACTGCACCGGCAGCCACAGTCCGCTGCGTGAATGGGTGGGCATCAAGGTGCTGTCCAATCGCGCGCTCGACCGCTGGTGCATCTCCGATGTGCGATTCCGGCGCCAGCCGCCGGCTGAACGATGGACCTGGATCGAGGCGCCGTTCAACGAGGGCCGCGCGGTGTGGCAGCACCTGATGGCCGACGGCGTCTGGCGGCTCGACTACCAGATGCCGGCCGACGCGGATGCGGACGAGGTCAGCCGCGCCGAGGTCGTCGCCGACCGGCTGCGCCGCCAGTTCGGTCCCGACGTCGACTACGAACTGGTGTGGATCGGACCGTATGCCTACCGCAGCGAATGCCTGGAAAGATTCCGCCGCGGCCGCGTGCTGTTTGCCGGCGATGCTGCGCACGTGATGAGCCCGTTCGGTGCCCGCGGCGGCAACAGCGGCGTGCAGGATGCCGACAACCTCGGCTGGAAACTGGCGCTGGTACTGTCGGGTGCGGCCCCCGAGCGGCTGCTCGACAGCTACGACGACGAGCGCCGCTCCGCCGCGCACGAGAACATCCGAATCACGCGGCGAACCACACGCTTCCTGTCGCCGCCGAACGACAACGAGCGGATGTGGCGGCAGGCGGTGATCTCGCTGGCGCGCGGGTATCCGTTCGCGCGCAGCTTCGTCAACACGGGCCGGCTGTCGACACCGACGGTCTACGCGGCCTCGCCGCTGCACATCGGCGCCCACGGCGGCCGGCCGGTACAGAACGTCGCCCTGCAACTGCCGGACGGCAGCCGCGGCGATCTGGTGGCGTTGCTGGCGCAGGCCGGCGACGTGCTGCTCGGCCTGCTGTTCGGCGAACTCGACCGCTATACCGCAAACGATCTCGAGCGCCTGCAAGGCGAATATCCGGTCCGCTTCCTTGTCGTGCACGCGGAGGAGGGCGCGACCAGCACCTTTGCCTCGGTGATCGACGGCGACGGCCGGCTGGCGCAGCAGATCGGCGCGGCGACCGAAGACTTTGCGCTGCTGCGGCCCGACCTGTATCTGGCCGGCGTGATCGAAGAGGCGACGGCGGGTGACATCGAACGCGCGTTGCGAAAAGTACTGGCGATCGAATGACGATGAAGACCGAACCGACGCTGCGCGATCCCGACGGCTTCTACGAAAAGCTGCTCGATGCGCAGCAGGGATTGAACGAGGAGCAGCTGCGGCTTTTCAATGCGCGGCTGGTGCTGCTGCTGGCCAACCAGGTCGGCGACGACGGGGTGCTCGAGCAGTGCATCGACGCCGCCCGGCGCGGCGTCTGATCGCCGGGCTTCAGCGCAAGGTCCAGTTCCAGCGCCAGGCGACAAGCCGGATGGCAACGATCAGCGCTGCCGCGACCCACGTCGCCAGTTCGAGCGGCAGGCCGGCCTCGATCACCAGCAGGAAGAACACGCAGCCGGCCAGCGCCGCCAGCGCGTAGGGCTTGCCGTCGCGCAGCACCATCGGCACTTCGTTCAGGATCACGTCGCGCAGCACGCCGCCGAAGACGCCGGTGACCACCCCCATCATCGCCGCGACAATCGGTGGTGAACCGAGTTCGTTGGCCACCACCACGCCGGCAATCGAAAAGAAGCCCAGCCCGATCGCATCGGCGATGACAAAAAGCGCGTTCGGCACCACCCGCTGCGCGATGCGCATCAGCGGCGTGCCGATCAGTGTCAGCACCAGGATCAGCACGACGTACTGCTGGTGCTGGACCCAGAAGAACGGGCGCCGATCGAGCAGCACGTCGCGCAGCGTGCCGCCGCCGAAGGCGGTGATGAAGGCCACGGTGAACACGCCAACCGGATCCATCTTCTTGTTGCGCGCCTCGGCAAAGCCGGAGAACGCCGCCGCCAGCACGGCGACGAACTCGATCGCCGGCACCACCGCCTGTTCGGCGCGCATCAATTGCTCATTTCACCGGCGCCGACGGCCGCAGCAACACCATCACCGCGCCGGCACCGCCGTCGGCGCCGCGCGCCTGGCAGAAGGCAATCACCTCGTCGCGCTGGGCCAGCCACGAACGCACCTTGCCCTTGAGGATTGGCACCTTGCCCAGCGAGCCGAGCCCCTTGCCGTGCACGACGCGCACGCAGCGGGAGCCTCGCTTGATCGACTCGCGCAGGAAAACCACCAGCGCCTCGCGTGCCTCGTCGACGCGATGGCCGTGCAGGTCGATCTCGTCCTGCACGCTCCATTCGCCGCGCCGCAACCGGCGCAGCACGTCGGGGCCGATACCCGGCGCCGAATAGGAAAGCGACTCGTCGGTATCGAGCAGCGCTTCGTGATCGATGTGATCGGACACCGACGCGGCAAGGACCTCCTCGTCGTCACGTTGGCGGCTCACCGGATGTGGCGGATGCGGTTTGCGCGGGTGCTGGGCACGGCCGCCGCGCGCCAGCGGCGTGACGCCCTTGACGGCCTCAGTGAACTCGTTGGCTGCGCGCTGCTGACGTGCTTCGTCGGCACGCTGTTCGCGCTCTGTCTCGGCCTGCTTGCGCGCCTGCGCTGCAAGCCGCGCCCGCAGCGGCCCGAGCGAGGCCAGGTGCTTGAGTCGCCCGGTCATCGCCGCCGGCGAGGATCAGGCCGACGTCGCGACCACGGCGGTCGTCGATTCCGCCCGTTCTTCTTCCTGCGCTTCGAGCCAGCGCTGCGCATCGAGCGCGGCCATGCAGCCGGTGCCGGCGCTGGTCACCGCCTGCCGATAGACATGGTCCTGCACGTCGCCGGCGGCAAAGACACCGGCCACGCTGGTCATTGTTGCCAGGCCGTCGAGCCCGCCTTTCGTGATGATGTAGCCGTTGGTCATCTTCACCTGGTTCGCGAAGATCTCGGTGTTCGGCTGGTGGCCGATGGCAATGAAACAGCCCTGCAACGCGAGCTCGGTGGTCGATTTGTCCTGCTTGCTGCGGATGCGCACGCCGGTGACGCCCTTGTCATTGCCGAGCACCTCGTCCAGTTCGTGCCACAGGTGCAGCACGATCTTGCCTTCATCGACCTTCTTCATCAGCTTGTCGACCATGATCGGTTCGGCGCGGAACTTGTCGCGCCGATGAATCAGATGCACGGTCTTGGCGATATTGGCCAGATACAGCGCTTCTTCGACCGCCGTGTTGCCGCCGCCAACGACGCAGACATCCTGCTGACGATAGAAAAATCCGTCGCAGGTCGCGCAGCCCGACACGCCCTTGCCCATGAAGGCCTGCTCCGAGTCCAGCCCGAGGTACTTGGCCGACGCGCCCGTGGCGATGATCAGCGCATCGCAGGTGTAGGTGCCCGAGTCGCCTTTCAGGCGAAAAGGCCGCTGTGCCAGTTCGACGCTGTTGATGTGATCGAAGACGATCTCGGTCTCGAAGCGTTCGGCATGTTTCTGGAAGCGCGTCATCAGGTCTGGCCCCTGCACGCCATCGGCATCGGCCGGCCAGTTATCGACGTCGGTGGTCGTCATCAATTGGCCGCCCTGCGCCAGGCCGGTGATCAGCATTGGCTTCAGGTTGGCACGCGCGGCATAGACGGCCGCGGTGTAGCCAGCCGGCCCGGAGCCGAGGATCAGCACGCGGGCGTGTTTGTTTTTCGACATGGGGTTTCCAGCGGAATCGGATCGAGCGGAAATTATAGGAGGGTGCTGCGTATCGACTCACCGCTGGACACCGTACGCGGTGACCGTTCGTCCTGCCGGACCCGCCATTTCGGACGACAATTGCAGCCTGTTTTCTGCGCGCAGAAGTGGCGGCGTTGCTCGCCGCTGCAAACGGAACCGGCATGGAGACTGCAATGAACACACATCCGGGCGCGGTACTCGCGCGTTTTGCGGCTGAACTGAAGTTCGACGACATTCCCGATGCCGTCGTGCGCCGTGCCGAAGACCTGATGCTCGACTGGCTTGCTTCGACGCTGGCCGGCGCCAAGGCGCGCCAGGTACTGGCGGTTGAGCGCTTCGCGCGCGCGATGGGGCCGGCGCTCGGCGATGCACAGGTGCTGATCACGCGGCGGGTCAGTTCGCCGTACTTTGCAGCGATGGTCAACGCCGCCGCCTCGCACGTGGTCGAGCAGGACGACGTGCACAATGGTTCGGTATTCCATCCGGCTACGGTGGTGTTTCCACCGGCGCTGGCCACGGCGCAGTGCGAGGGAGGCTCCGGGCGCGAGTTGCTGGCAGCGGTCGTCGCCGGCTACGAAGTCGGCATCCGCGTCGGCGAATTCCTCGGCCGCTCGCACTACAAGGTGTTCCATACGACCGGCACTGCCGGCGTCCTTGCTGCGGCGGCGGCCACCGGCCGCATGCTGGGGATTTCGCCCGAGCAGATGATTCATGCCTTCGGCTCGGCCGGCACGCAGGCCGCCGGCCTGTGGGAGTTCCTGCGCGACGGCGCCGATTCGAAGCAACTGCATACTGCGCATGCGGCGGCGGCCGGCCTGGCCTCCGCGTATCTTGCGCGCGACGGCTTCACGGGCGCGCAGAGGATTCTCGACGGTGCGCAGGGCATGGCTGCCGGCATGTCGCAGGATGCCGAACCGGCACGACTCACCGACCGACTTGGCAGCCGCTGGGCACTGGCCGAAACGTCGTTCAAATTTCACGCCTCGTGCCGCCACACGCACCCGGCCGCCGACGCCCTGCAACGGGTGATGAAGCAGAATCGATTGACCGTGGACTCGATCAAGCAGGTGACGGCGCACGTGCACCAGGCGGCAATCGACGTGCTCGGGCCGGTGGTCGAGCCGCGCACCGTGCATCAGTCGAAATTTTCGATGGGCACTGTGCTGGCGCTGATCGCTCTGCGCGGATCGGCCAGCCTGCCCGATTTTGAAACGGCGCTCGACGATGCGGCGGTGGCGGCGTTTCGCGACAAGGTGAAAATGGTGCTCGATCCGGAAGTCGACGCCGCCTATCCGATGCGCTGGATTGGCAAGGTGACGGTGACGAGTACCGACGGCCGCAGCTTCAGTGGCCGCGTCGACGAGCCGAAAGGGGACCCAGGCAACACCCTGTCACGCACCGAGATCGAGGACAAGGCGTATCGGCTGGCCGAGTTCGGGGCAGTGGCCTCAAGGGCGGAGATGGCGGCTGCCATCGAGGCTATCTGGAGCCTGACTGAGGCCGACGGTGCGCCGCATTTTTTTGCCGACCTGCCGCTGCCGCTGCTGCCTTAGCAAGCGGAGCCCCGCCTACATCTGCCGGAACAGGTGCGTGTAGGAATCCGACACCGGCAGCGTGTCGCTGCGGCCTTTGAGCTTGACCAGCATGCGGCCGCGAAAATCACGGGTGACACCGGCCACGCTGGCCACGTTGACGACGGTCGATCGGTGGATCTGCCAGAACTGGTTGGGATCGAGTTCGTCGACCAGTTCCTTCAGCGGCTTGCGGATCAGTGCTTCGTTGTCGACGGTGACCACGCGCGTGTACTTGCTGTCGGCCTGGAAAAAGGCGATCTCGTCGACGGTGATCAGCCGCAGATTCTGGCCAACGGAAGCGTTGATCCAGCGCAGATAGTTCTTCTGCGCGCCGGCCGGTGTGATTGCCGGCAATACATGGTCGAGCCGTGGTGCCGGGCTGCCGAGGCGTTCCTTCAGCCGCGTGACGGTGGTGAACAGTCGTGCCGCGGAGATCGGCTTGAGCACATAGTCGACTGCACCCTGCTCGAAGGCGGCGACCGCATGTTCGTCGTAGGCGGTGACGAACACGACCCGACTGCGGCCACTGGCCTGCCGTGCCACTTCGATCCCCGTGGCGCCGGGCATCTGGATGTCGAGGAAAAGGATGTCCGGCCGGTGCTCGCCCATCAGGCGCAACGCGGCAACGCCGTCGGCTGCTTCGGCGACGATGGTCAGCTCCGGCCACAACTGGCCGAGCTGCTCGACCAGTTGCTGGCGCAGCGTGGGTTCGTCTTCGGCGACGATCGCGGTGGCGTTCATCGGTCGGTCGGCTCTTTCTCGGCAGGAAGGCGCAGTGTCAGCTTCGTTTCAGCGTCCGCTTCTTCGCAGTGCAGGCTTGCCGATCCTCCGAACAGCCCGGTCAGCCGCTCGCGCACGCGCGCCAGCTCAGCGTCTTCGCGACAACCGCCGGCCATCGCGACGCGCAGGACAATGAGGACCCGCTCGGTGTCTCGGCGCACATCGATCGAGATGTGGTCGGGCAGCTGACCGGACGGGTGCCGCACGGCGCGCTGGATCAGTGGCAGCAGCAGCATCGGATAGAAGCGGCAGCCGCCGCAGTCGTCGGCCAGTGTGATCAAAAGCTGCGGCCGCCCACCGCGCAGCGAGGTGACGACGGCCAGGTAGGCCTCGACCAGTTCGAGTTCGGCGCCGACAGTGGAGCCGGCTTCACGCAGCCGCGGCAGCGCCGCGCGCAGGTAGGTGATCAGCCGATCCAGATTCGCGGCCGCACGCGCGGCGTCCTTTTCGTACAGCGCCTCGATGTCGACCAGCGTGTCGAACAGAAAGTGCGGTTCGACCTGCGCCTGCATCGCCGACAGCCGTGAACCAAGCAGCTCGTGCTCGAGCGTGACCCGCTTTCGCGTGGCGGCCTCGACGGCGAGCTGTGTCAGGCAACGCTGCCGGGCGACTTCGCAAACGGCGAAGATCATGCCGCCAACCGCAACCACGTTCACATAGTCGGCCAACAGCATCAGCCAGCCGCTGTGCGCTGGCTTGCCCTTGGCCTGCAGGACCTGCGCCCAGAGATCGGCTGCGCCCAGCTGATACCAGAGGAAAAGATTTGCCGAGCAACCGACTGCGCTCGCACCAAGCAGCGCCAGGACCAGGCGCGCGCGTCGGCCGTGCCAGGCGTCGTCGCCAGCATCCGCCAGTGTCCAGCCGAGGAACATCACGATGGCGATGACGAACGGTCCGATCAGGTGCGCCGCCATCGGCACTGGCTGCCAGCCGACCTCCCGGCTCAGGTCGAACATCTTCGGCAACACGATCAATGCGATGACGAAACCGATCAACAGCGTGATCGCCCACTGGCGCCGTGTCGTCGCCCCCCAGACTCGCCACGCGTAGGCAGCCGACTGCCGCCACGCCGCCGGTGCGCGCACCGACCAGGTTGCCGCGTTCATGCGTAGACCTCCGCGGTCACCATGCCATCCGCCAGCGGCAAGCGCACCGACGCAATGACGCCGCGCGGCTTGCCGGCGGCCAGCGACAGCGACGCGCGGGCGCCGTACAGTCCGGCCAGCCGTGAGCGCGTGTTCGCCAAACCGACGCCGCTGCCGCCAATGGCCTGAAACCCGGCACCGGTATCGCGCACCTCGATCAACAACGTGTGGCCATCTCGCCCCGCCGTGATGTCGATGCGGCCGCCTTCGGGCAACGGTGCCAGCCCGTGCTTGATCGCGTTTTCGACCAAAGTGGGCAGCACCATCGGCGGCACGGGCGCATCGAGCAACTCCGGCGCGGCGTTGATCGAAAACTGAAGTCGCTCGCCCATGCGCATCTGCAGGATGGTCAGGAATGAGCGCACCAGTTCGAGTTCGCGCTTCAGCGTCGATCCGTTACTGCGCATCGACGGCAACGCTGCGCGCAGGTAATCGATCAGGCTGGCCAGCATTTCGCGGCCGCGGCTCGGCGCGGTTTCGTACAGACGGCGCACGTTGGCCAGCGTGTTGAACAGGAAATGCGGTTCGATCTGTGCCTGCAGAGCCGACAGCCGCGCCTGCAGCATCTGCGCCGCCAGCGTCTGCTGCGCACATTCGGCGTCGCAAAGCAGTTGGCGCTGCTGCTCGTCTTCGCGCGTGAGGAAGAACAGCGCGTAGGCCAGCGCGCCGAGCGCGGTCCACAGGAGCCAGACGCCGGACAGGTAGCCGATGTTCTCGCCGAAAAGGGGGCGGGTGCCGTACACCCACACGCGCAACACCACGGCGACGGCCGAGCCGACGCCGACCAGCAACACGCCGAGCACCAGCGCCGGCCGCCGCGAAAGTCCGTGTGCGGCGGCAATGCTGTCGGCAGCGGCGATCATCACCAGCAGAAGCAGGCCGCTGATGAGATTCTGGCGGAGGAAGCCCAGTGTGGCCATGGCCCAGAGGTCGAGCCCCTCATGCTGAAGGTCCATCAGCTTGCGGCCGATGACGACGACCAGGCAGAAGTAGAAGACGGCCGCGACCGTCCGCAGATTCAGGATGCGCGAAAACGCCGCCCGCGCCGAAAGCGGCTGCGCGCAGCTCTTCACTGACTCCAGGGCAATTCCATCCATGCGCCGATTGTCCGCAAAGCGCGTGCGGGTGCAATCCCGGGCGACGAAATCACGCAGCCGCGGTGTGAATCGGGGTCAGCGGCGACGAATTTGAGTGCGGCGAGCGACGACTGCGTCATTGAGCCTAGCGTGCTCGAGCATCCATGCTGCTGCAACGCAAACCTATAATTGCGGCTCATTCGTCGATCGGGGCAGGCCCTTCTTGAACGACAAACTGCTGGCAGCGGAGCCGCTGCGCCGTCGTGGCGCGCGGGGTCAGGCCGCACCGGCTGAGCCAACGCGGCACGGCCGACTGCTCGCCGAGGCGCGCTGGATCATCGGCGCGCTGATCGTCGTGGCGCTGGCGAGCGTGCTGCTGACCTATTCGCCGAGTGACCCCGGCTTTTCGCACGCGTCGTCCGCCGCATCGATCAACAACCTCGGTGGCCGCATCGGTGCCTGGGTGGCCGACGTGCTGCACCTGCTGCTCGGGTTTTCGGCCTACCTGCTGGTGATCGCCGGTGCGGCGTGGGTGGTGCGCGGCTTTCGCCGCCTGCACGCGCCTTATGCGCAGCATGGGCTGCCGGACTGGGTGCAGGCGCTCGGTTTCATCGTGCTGCTGGCCGGCGGCGCCGGGCTCGAAGCCCTGCGACTGCAATGGCTGGCGAGCAGTCTGCCGGGCGGCGCCGGCGGCGCGATCGGCACCGGCGTCGCCGCGGGGCTGCAAAGCGGCCTCGGTTTCACCGGCACCACACTGGCCTTGCTGGCGGCGATTGCGCTGGGCGCGAGCCTGTTCTTCGATTTTTCCTGGCTGACGCTGGCCGAGCGTGTCGGTGCGTTCTTCGAGCGCACGATCGCCCGCCTGAGGGAACGGCGTGAGGCACTGGAGGATCGTGCAATCGGCGAAGCCGCCGTGGCCGAGCGCAGCCAGTGGCTGGACGCCGAGCGCGAGCGCATCGAGGAGGCGCCGCCGGTGCACATCGAGCGCGCGCCGCCTCGCGTCAAGCCCTCGGAGCGCAAGGTCAAGGAAAAGCAGGTGCCGCTGTTCGCCGAACTCGCCGATGCGCGGCTGCCTACGCTCGATCTGCTCGACGAGCCGCCGGCGGATGCCGAGTCGATCGCCACCGATACGCTCGAATTCACGTCGCGGCTGATCGAAAAAAAGCTGAAGGACTTCGGCGTCGAGGCAGCGGTGGTGGCGGCCTATCCCGGCCCGGTGATCACCCGCTATGAGATCGAACCGGCCACGGGGGTGAAGGGCAGCCAGATCGTCAACCTGGCCAAGGACCTGGCGCGCGCGCTGTCGCTGGTGTCGATCCGTGTGGTCGAGACGATTCCTGGCAAGAACCTGATGGGGCTGGAACTGCCCAATCCGAAGCGGCAGACGGTGCGGCTGTCGGAGATCCTCGGCTCGAGCGTTTACAACGACAGTCATTCGCTGCTGACCCTCGGCCTGGGCAAGGACATCGGCGGCAAGCCTGCGGTGGTCGACCTGGCGCGGATGCCGCACCTGCTGGTGGCCGGCACCACCGGATCGGGCAAATCGGTCGGCATCAACGCGATGATCCTGTCGATTCTGTACAAGGCCGACCCGTCGCAGGTGCGACTGCTGCTGGTCGACCCGAAGATGCT
>JBFINI010000027.1:0-15001 GCA_041611275.1 Burkholderiaceae bacterium | reverse complement strand
AGACGCCGGCGTCGAATGTGAGACTGTGCACGTGGCCGACCAGCCTCCCGCGGAAGGCATCATCGAGACCGCCAACGAGAAGGGATGCGACCTCATTGTTATGGCCTCGCACGGTGAACCGGAACCGCTGCCTCCGGACGTCCGTCGTCTGCAACTGGTCGCAGGACAGGCCGGCGCATGAAGGCGCTCGCCGTGCGCGGATACGCGTTGCGCGAGATGCTGCGTCTGTTGCGACGCCGGCCCGGCAGCTTCGTGCTTGCGGTCCTGCTGGCAGCCGCGGCCTTCACCGTACCGCTGTTCAGTGCACCGGTCATGCTCGCGGCCGCGCCGTTGGCCGATGAACTGAGGCTGGGACCGGAGATAAACCTCTTTCTCGCGCCGGCAACGCCGAGCGCCGAGATCCGCCAACTGCAGTCAAGCCTCTCCAGGCGACCCAACGTCACCCGCGTCGAATGGATCACGCGCGAGGCAGCACTTGAATCGCTGGTCCAGCGCAGTGGCACTGCCATCGGCGACCTGAAAGCCAATCCGCTGCCCGATGTGTTGGTCGTCAGTCTTGCCGCCGACACGCCACCGGCAGCACTGGAAACAGCTGCCGCCGAAATGCGTAGTCTGCCGAGGGTCGAATCAGTCGGCGCCGATACCGGCTGGCACGGCAAGCTTGCGGCAGCGCTGCGAACTGCCGCGACCGCCGGCCTGCTTCTGCTCGGCCTGTCAGCGGCGCTGCTGGTGCTGATCGTGCTCGGCGCGGTGCAGCTGCAATTGTCGACGTCACGGGACGACATTCGCGTTTTGCGTCTGGTCGGGGCCGACGACGGGTTCATCGTCCGGCCCTTTGCCTACGCAGGGGGATTGACGCTGGCCTGCGCCGCGCTACTGGCCGCCGCGCTGGCATCGGCCGCGCTCGGACGGGTGGGCACGCAGGCCTCGGAGCTGGCCGGCCTTTATGGCCTAACACTGACGATCCCGCCGCTGCGGCTTGAATGGCTGGCCGCCGTCGTCGCCCTGGCGGCATTCGTCGGCTATGTGACCGCAGCGCTTGGCACACGATGGACCCTTGGTACCGGCCGCTGATGGACCGCCCCTGCACCGAGAATTATCGTAAATTACTGAAATAAAAAGACAAATATTTCAGCGCGCGCAGGGCACGGCGCGGTGAACCAACTCCGCCGCGGGTGGTCTATGGGTTGGCACTCCCGAATGGCGAGTGCTAACATGAACGCGAAAGGGAGGTAAGTTCATGACCCAACGTAGGTCGCTGGTTCCATTCCGCGGCGGCGCTTTGGCGCTGCACCCGGGGAGCCTTGGCAACCTGGACGCATATATCACGGCAGTCAATCAGGTGCCGATGCTCACGGCGGAAGAAGAGTCGTCGCTGGCGCGCGCCTTCCGTGAGCGCGACGACCTGGACGCTGCTCGGCAACTGGTCCTGTCGCACTTGCGGCTGGTCGTTGCGGTTGCTCGCAATTACCTTGGTTACGGCCTGCCGCATGCCGACCTGATCCAGGAAGGCAATATCGGTCTGATGAAAGCCGTCAAGCGCTTTGATCCGGATCGCGGCGTGCGCCTGGTGTCGTTCGCGTTGCATTGGATCAAAGCCGAGATTCACGAATTCATCCTGCGCAATTGGCGGTTGGTGAAAGTCGCCACGACCAAGGCGCAGCGCAAGCTGTTTTTTAACCTGCGCAGCATGAAGCAGGGCCTGGGCACGATGTCGCAGGACGAGGTTGCGCATATCGCGCGCGAACTGAACGTCAAGCCGGAAGAAGTCGCGGAGATGGAAACGCGGATGACCGGCGCCGATCTGTCGCTTGAAGGCCGTACCGAAGACGGCGAAGAGGAATTCGCGCCGATCGCCTACCTGACCGACCCGGAAGCCGAGCCGACGCAGGTTCTCGAACGCCGGCAGCACGAGACACTTCAGACCGATGGTGTCCGGCATGCGCTGGATCACCTCGACGAGCGCAGCCGCCGGATCGTCGAGGCGCGCTGGCTCGATGAAGACGCTGACGGCAATGTGGGTACTGCCACCCTGCATGAACTGGCCGATGAGTTTGGTGTCTCTGCGGAACGCATTCGGCAGATCGAAGTCAAAGCCCTGCAGAAGCTACGCTCGGCGTTAGAAGCTGTTTAAGGCTGACGCAGTTTCGGTTGGTTGGTTGCGCATTGCAGTGTCCGCCTCTCCTCCTCCCCCCTCTCCTCCGAAGAGGCGGATTTCAGAACCCCGCGCGAGCGGGGTTCTTTTTTTGTGCCTTTGTGCCTGACTCACGCGTCGTCGAGCTCGGCGTCCCGCCGGCGACTTGCCGCAGTTCCGCGACGTCGAGTCGCTCCAGCGCCTGCCGCCTGCTTACCGGCCACCGGGAGGTGCCCAAAGTCGCTTACCCGCAAATCCCGACGGGGATTGCGCCAGGTCGAGTAATCAGTCTCGGCCGCTTTCGCGACCCGGCGATCAGCACTTCGCTGACGGCAGCGCTGCCGGCGGCCTTACAGGCTGCCCTGCGCACCGAATTCGAGTGGTACGCATGCCGCGGCGCGTTTTTCCATAACGATGCGCACTACGTCGATGTGCTTTTTGGCGCCTGGTCGGCCGCCGGACCACCGCGCGACATCGTGTTTTCCCGCCCTCAGGTGCGGCTACCGGTTACGCCGGGAAACTGGGTCGTCTTCGATCCGTTCGAGCCACACGGCGTGATCGACACGGGCTCCGACCACTACCGACGCGACCAGTACGATGGGGCTCCGGTCAATCTTTTCATCGGCTTTGAACTCGCCCTCGATGCTGCCGTCAGGTCAGTATTCGGCATCGGCCCAGCGCAGCCGGGCACCGCGCTGCTGGCCAGTGGGATTGCAGTCAATGCGGAGTCCGGGGCTCTGGGTTGATCTGCGTCAGCGCTCGCACGCGACGAAGCGGTGAGCCGAGCGCGACTTAGAGCAGCCGCCGCAGGTCGGCGATGATCGGCGCCGCGCCCTGGTTGTGCTTCAGAAACAGGCGCGGCTGGCCGGCCTTGTCGATCACGTAGCTGCCGGCGGTGTGATCCATCGTGTAAGACGTCTCGGTCGGCCCGGCTGCCTTCTGATAGAAGACCTTGAAGTTCTTGGCCGTACTGGCAATTTCTTCGCGTGTGCCATACAGGCCAACAAAGCTGGGATCGAAGGCGGGTACATATTGCGCCAGCACTTCACGGGTGTCGCGTTCCGGGTCGACGGTGACGAACAGGACCTGCACCTGTTCGCCGTCGCCGCCGAGCCCGCGCCGCACTTCGGCCATTTCCTGCAGGGTGGTAGGACACACGTCCGGGCACTGGGTAAAGCCGAAAAAGATAACGATCAGCTTGCCGCGATAGTCAGCGAGCGTGCGTCGGGCGCCCGTATGGTCGGTCAGCGTCAGCTCGTTGGCGTAGGAGACGCCGGTGATGTCGACGTTGTTGAAGGCCGGCTTCGAACAGGCCATCAGCAGCACAACGGCGAGGAGAAGAAAGCGCTTCATTTGACGACGTCGGCCCACGAAAGCCCGGCGCTGGCCCGGCTCAAGAGGCAATGCTCAAGGGGCAATGTAATGATCGACCAGCAAGGCACCGAACAGCGCCGCCAGATAGACGATCGAGTAGTTGAACGTCGCCCGCGCCAATGGGTCGCTGTAGCGGCGAAACAGGCGCCAGGCGTAGGCCAGAAATCCCGCACCAAGAGCGAGCGCACATGCCAGATACGGCAAGCCGGCCATCTGGATCGTGTAGGGCAGCGTCGAGGTCGCCACAAGCACGACCGTGTATAGGAGGATGTGCAGGCGGGTCAGCCGTTCGCCGTGTGTGACCGGCAGCATCGGCAGACCCGATTTGCGGTAGTCATCGAGGCGATAAAGCGCCAGCGCCCAGAAATGCGGTGGCGTCCAGACAAAGATGATCAGCGCCAGCAGCCAAGCTTGCGCTGGCGCTTCGCCGGTGATCGCCGCCCAGCCGAGCACCGGCGGCATCGCGCCACTGATACCGCCGATGACGATGTTCTGCGGTGTGTAGGGCTTGAGCAAAACCGTGTAGACAACCGCATAGCCGACGAAGGTGGCGAAAGTCAGCCACATCGTCAACACGTTGACCTGTGTGTACAGCACCCACATGCCAATGCCGCCGATGACGCCGGAAAACACCAGCGCCTGCAGCGGCGTGATCTCGCCACGGGCCAGCGGCCGCATGCGTGTGCGCGCCATCCTGGCGTCGATCTCCCGCTCGATGACCGAGTTCACGGCAAACGCGGCGCCGGCGAGCAGCCAGATACCCGCGGTGGCCACGGCGACGGACGGCAGGCTCGGCAACTGATGGTTCGACAGAAACATGCCGATCACGGCGCAGAAGATCGCCAGTTGCGTGACCCGCGGCTTGGTCAGCAGCCAATACTGGCGGGCGAGCTGCGGCCAGTGAGAACGGGCAACGACAGGAGCAGGGATCTGCATCAGCTAGCGGTCGATCACCGCAGGAAATGGCGGGCGGAAGACAGCGGATTTTACCCGGCCCGCTGCACGCGTGCCCCGTCGACCACGCCCGGTCGCACCGCGTCGCCTGCGGCAGCCAGCCGGTAGTTGATGGC
Organism: Burkholderiaceae bacterium; assembly: GCA_041611275.1. GTDB lineage: Bacteria > Pseudomonadota > Gammaproteobacteria > Burkholderiales > Burkholderiaceae_F > JADJWR01. The sequence goes on along the minus strand of JBFINI010000027.1, from coordinate 10,423 downwards.
GACCAGCAGCGCTACCAGCACCGCGGCGCCACCGTTGTGCAGCACGGCCAGCAACAGCGGCCAGCTGAGTACAACGTTCGACAACCCGGTCAGGAATTGCAACGCCGACACCGCCGCAAGCGCCTGCGCGAGCGACCTCAGGCCCTCAACACACCAAAGCCGCCAGGCAAGGGCGCCCAGCGCGGCGAGCACCACGTAGGCAAACGTCCGATGCGTCCAGTGAATCGCCACCAGCGCCGGAAACGAAATCGGCGCGCCGTCGGCCGTCATGCCCAGATCGCGCCACAGGGTGAAGCCCGCAGCAAAATCCATGTCTGGCGGCATCAGCCGCCCCTGGCAAAGCGGGAAGTCCGGGCAGGCCAGCACGGCATAGTTGGTGCTGACCCAGCCGCCCAACGCAATCTGCATCACGAGTAGCGCTGCAGTGGCCGCCGCCAGCGCTCGCAGGGCCACGGCGCCGCGGCCGATCTGCGCCATGGCGCCTTCGCGCAGCGCGAGCCAGGTCAGCAATGCCAGCAGGCCGACGCCGCCAAGCAGGTGCGCGGTCACGATGGCAGGCTGAAGCTTCATCGTCACGGTCAGTGCACCAAATGCCCCCTGCACGCACACGGCAAGGAGCGTGGTGATCGCCAGCCAGGGTGATCGCCCGGGCTCGTGCCGTCGTCGCCACGCTAGCACGGCGAGCACAACGATCAGGAAACCGACGGCCATCGCGAAGTACCGATGCAGCATCTCGATCCAAGCCTTGGTCATCGTCACCGGGCCGGACGGCAAGGCCGTTTCGGCGGCACGAATCTGTTCGCCCGCCGACAGTGGGTTGGAGTGGCCATAACACCCCGGCCAGTCGGGGCAGCCGAGCCCGGAATCGGTCAGGCGCGTGAAGCTGCCGAACATGATCAGATCCAGCGTCAGGAACGCCGTCACCCAGGCCAGCTTGCGGTATTTGTGCGGATCCGTCGACAGCGTGACGTAGACCAGCGGCAACGCAGCGATCGCCACCGCCTTGACGGCCAGCCAGAAGAACGCGCCCAGTTCCACTCGGCTACCCGACCCTTGATGCCTTCAGCAGCTTGGTGAGATCTCTTTTCATCCGGTTTGGATCGGCGTCCTTGGGCCAGCGCAGCATCAGATTGCCCAGTGGATCGATCAGCCAGATATGGTCAACGAGCTTCGTCTCTGCCGGTGCGGGCAGCGGCAGGAAGCCGGCGAGTTCTTCCGTGCTCGCGCGCAGGAACAGCGTGCCCTCGAACTCCCGGATCAGAATCGTGGCGAGCGGCGCATCGTCGACGATCAACCAGACGCGCTGTACACGGTCGGCATCGCGGCCCGTGGTCAGCCTGACCTGCCGCATCTTCCAGAGTTTCTTTTCGCAACGCGAATCGCAGGCGCCGGCATCGACCTGAACCATCGCCCAGTTCCCGCGCAGGCTGGCAGTGGTCAATGTCGAACCGTCAAGTTGCCGCAACGCCAGTGCCGGCAGGGACCGCTGCGGCTCGATCAGCGTGCCGTAATTCGTTCGGCCGTCCGGCGGCAGCAGGTAGTAGGCAGTGTAGGAGGCGACGACCGGCGCCGCGCAGACCGCCAGCAGCAGGTAAAGCATCCGGTATCGCCGCCAATGCGGCGGTCGGGAGGCCGTCATTGTGTTATCGGTCATCGTTCCGTCTTCTTAGTGTTGGCCGCCGGTGCCGCGCGCGAAGCCCGAAGAACAGCGTCAGCACCGTGATGAGCGCCGCCAGCGCAAACCACTGAAACGCGTAGCCGCGGTGCTTGTCGACGCCGGCGTCGAGCCGCGGCCAGTTGCGCAGCAGTCCGTCGTCGCCGCTACCAGTCTGCTGAACGACCCAGCGCGCCACCCGCAGGCCGCTACCCCGTTCGAATGCATCAAAGTCGAAATTCTGCCAAATAGCGGGGCGCCGGCCGCCGAGTGGCGCGTTTTCTCCCAGTTGCAGTACACGTGGTGGCTGCACGACGGCTAGCCCCTCGACGGTCACTTCCGATTCGGACCGCCGCACCGGCGGCAACCGCGCCCGCTCGCGCGGATCGCGCGTAGCAAATCCGCGAATCACAGGAACCACTGCGCCGTCTGCGAGTCGCAACGGTGTGACGAGAAAGAACCCCGCCTGCGCGTCCATCTGTCGATTGTCCAACCACACCTCGTGTTCGTGAACGAAGCGCCCCACGATGCGTACTCGCCGCGGCAGGCTCGCACCAATGTGGGCCAAATCGGCGCCCGTTGCGGCCAAAGGCGCCTGCTTCAGGGCCAGATCCCATGCGGACTGCAGTGCCAGCTTCTCCTGTGCTCGCTGCAGTTGCCAGTAACCCAGCGACAGCGCAGCCGCAATCGCCGCAATCGCCGCCACCGCGCTGCCCAGCGCGACCAACCTCCGGCGCAGCTTCATGCCGCGCGGCGTCGCGCAAGGCTGCGATAATGAATCGCCTTGCCGTTGTTACATGCCATGAAAGCATTGATCGCTGTCTTTTTCGCAGGCATTCTGGTTGCGTTGGGTTCGGCACTACTTTTTCTCGTGCGGGACCGTGGCTCGACCAACCGCACCGTCAATGCGCTGACCGTTCGGGTGGGCTTGTCGGTAGCACTGCTGCTGTTCATCTGGTTCAGTTACTGGATGGGATGGATCGAGCCTCGCCGCTATCAGGGATAGCGCCCGCATGGCCCGAAAGAAACAAGGGCCGCTGCCGAGCCGAATGTCGGTCATACGCGACCGACAACGGACGGTCTAGAACAAAAATTCTCGTTCTTTTCGAATCAACTGGGGAGCAGAATTGTCTTAGCGTAATGGCTGTGGAGGTGCGTGCTTTGTCATCCTCGGGACGAGCAGGCGCGTTTCCTGCGCAGAGCAGACAGCGCAAGCGGTGACCGACAGGAGGTTGCATGAGTTCACCGACCAGTTTCTTTTCAGACTTCCGCGACAACTTCGTCCGCGCGCAGGACGAAGATCTGGGCCTGGAAGAATTTCTCGACCATTGCCGTACCGACCGCATGGCCTATGCGTCGGCGCACGAGTGCGTGCTGGAGGCGATCGGCAAGCCGCGGCTGCTGAACACGGCCGAGGATCCGCGGCTTTCGAGGATCTTCCAGAACCGCGTGATCCAGCAGTGGGACACCTTCGCCGAGTTTCACGGCATGGAAGACACGCTGATGCAGCTTTACGCGTACTTCCTGCACGCGGCGCAGGGACTCGAGGAGCGCAAGCAGGTGCTGTACCTGCTCGGCCCGGTCGGCGGTGGCAAGTCATCGCTGGCCGAGAAGATCAAGAAGCTGTGCGAACAGTTCCCGATCTATGCGCTGAAGGACAGCGCCTCGGGCCGCATTTCGCCGCTGCTCGAAAGCCCGCTCGGCCTGTTCGACCCGGCCAAGTTCGGCGCCCAGCTCGAAGACCGCTACGGCATTCCGCGGCGCGCGCTGTCGGGCATTGCCAGCCCGTGGGCGCTGAAGCGGCTGCAGGAATACAAGGGCGACCTGACCAAGTTCAGCGTCGTGCGGGTCATGCCATCGGTGCTCAACCAGATCGGCATCGTCAAGACCGAACCCGGCGACGAGAACACGCAGGACATCTCCAGCCTGGTCGGCAAGATCGACTTGCGCATGCTCGAGCGCTACGCGCAGGACGACCCGGATGCCTACAGCTACTCGGGAGCCCTGTGCCTGGGCTCGGCGCGCTGCGTCGAGTTCGTCGAGATGTTCAAGGCACCGCTGAAGGTGCTGAACCCGATCCTCACCGCGACGCAGGAAGGCAACTTCAAGGGTACCGAAGCGCTGCCGGCGCTGCCATTTGCCGGTTTCATCATGGCGCACAGCAACGAAGCGGAGTGGCTGAAGTTCCGCAACAACAAGGACAACGAAGCGTTCATCGACCGCGTCTACCTGGTCAAGGTGCCGTATTGCATGCGGGTGGACGAAGAGATCCGCATCTACGACAAGATGCTGAAGTCCTCCACCCTCGCCGAGTCGCCCTGCGCGCCGCAGACGCTGCGCACGCTGGCCGAATTCAGCGTGCTGTCGCGGCTGGTGGTGCCCGAGAATTCTTCCGTGTACTCGAAGATGCGCTCGTACAACGGCGAGAATCTCAAGGACCTCGATCCGCGCGCGAAGAGCGTGAAGGAATACCGCGACGACGCCGGCGCGGCGGAGGGATTTTCCGGCCTGTCGACACGCTGGGCGTTCAAGACGATCTCGGCCGCCTTCAACCGCGACCCGAGTGAGATCGCTGCCGACCCGGTCAACCTGCTCGTTGTTCTCGAGGAGCGCCTGCACAAGGACGACCTGCCCGACGAATACAAGCGCCGCCTGCGCTCTCACATCAAGGAGTGGATCATCCCGCGCTTTGCGGAGTTCCTGGAAAAGGAACTGCAGATGAGCTACCTCGATGCTTACGGCGAGTACGGCCAGAACTTGTTCGACCGCTATGTCACCTACGCCGACAAATGGCTGCTCGACGAGGACTGGCGCGATCCGGACACCGGCATGCAATATTCGCGCGAGGCGCTGAACAGCGAGCTGGAGAAGATCGAAAAACCGGCCGGAATCAGCAACCCGAAGGACTTCCGCAACGAAGTGGTCAATTTCGTGCTGCGCGCCCGCGCACACGGCAAGAACCCGCACTGGACCAGCTACGAGAAGCTGCGCTCGGTGATCGAAAAGCGGATGTTCAGCAAGACCGAAGACATCCTGCCGGTGATCTCGTTCGAGGCCAAGGGCTCGCAGGAACTCGACGAGCGGCACAAGTCGTTCGTCAACCGGATGGCCGCGCGCGGCTACACGGAGAAGCAGGTGCGCCGGCTGGTCGACTGGTACCTGCACTTCAAGAAGTCGGCGCAGTCCTGACGGCGGAGCACGCTTCCGGAGCGCATCGATGTCGGACCTGATCGCTCCCAGCCGCACAATGCGGATCGTCGATCGGCGCAGCGATCCGCAGGGCCGCGGCGCGGTCAATCGCGAACGCTTCGTGCGCCGCTTCAAGGACGAGATCAAGCGCGCTGCCGACGAGGAATTCTCCAAGCGGTCGATCACCGATGTCGGCCGCGGCGGCCGCATCACGATTCCCGGTCGCGGACTGCGCGAGCCGTTCTTGCATCATGACGAGGAAACGGGCGATCGCGACTTCGTCCTGCCCGGGAACCGCGAATTCCTGCCGGGCGATACGATCGACCGTCCGCCCGGCAGCCGCGGTCGAGGCGGTCCCGAGGGCGACGAGCCCGGCGAGGGCGAAGGCCGTGATTCCTTCGCCTTTGTGCTCTCGCGCGACGAGTTTCTGGCGCTTTTCTTCGACGATCTCGAACTGCCGAACCTTGAGCGCACCCGCTTTGGCGACGTAACGATGGAACGCACGCGCCGTGCCGGCTACAGCCGCGACGGCGTTCCGGGAAATCTATCGGCGCCGATGACCGTGCGCATGTCGATTGCCCGGCGTATCGCCCTGAAGGGCGCGCTGGCCGAACAGATCGAGGAACTCGAACGCGAACTGGACAACGCCGATCCACTCGCCCGCGTTGAGCTGGAACGCGAGATCGAACGGTTGCGGCGGCGACGCGGCGGGCTGCCGTTCCTCGAGGATGTCGATCGCCGCTACCGCGCCCGCGCACCGATGCCGTCGCCGGCCACGCGCGCCGTCATGCTGTGCCTGATGGACGTGTCGGGGTCCATGGACGAGCGCAAGAAGGACCTGGCCAAGCGCTTTTTCACATTGCTGTATCTGTTCCTCGAGCGCAAGTACGGCCAGGTCGACCTGGTGTTCATCCGCCACACGGAAACAGCGGAGGAAGTCGACGAGGAGACCTTCTTTCACGACCGCCTGTCCGGCGGAACCCTGGTGCTGCCGGCCCTCGAGCTGGCACACAAGGTGATCGAGGCCCGCTACCTCGGGGCCGACTGGAACATCTATCTGGCGCAGGCCTCCGACGGTGACTGCGGCAGCGACGACGGTGCCCGCAGTGCCGGTTACGTCAACGACGTGTTGCTGCCGCTGTCGCGCTACTTCGCCTATGTAGATATCCCGAACGCGCACGGACTGTTCAACCGGCCGTCCGACCTCTGGCAGGCGTACGAGGCCATCGCTGATCCAGCCTTCGCCCGTCGCCAGGTGCATGGCCGCAGCGATATCTGGCCGGTGTTTCGCGAGCTGTTCGCGCGGCGGGAGGCTCGTTCATGACGGATACGAAACGCACCGACGCAGACACACCACGTGAACGGCCTTGGCCGAAGCTGCTGACCCGGCCCACGGTGCCCATGCCCGACCGGCAGCGCGTGGCCGCGCCGATCGCCACCGGTTCCGAGTGGACCTTGCCGATGCTCGAAAACTTCGACAAGGCGCTGAACCGGCATGCAGCGCGACTTCAACTGGCCACCTATCCCGTTCATTACGAGCTGATCACCGCCGATCAGATGATCGACCTGTGCTCGACCGTGGGCATGCCGGTGCACTACCCGCATTGGGGCTTCGGCAAGCAGCTCGTCGGCCAGGAACGCGGCTATCGAAGAGGCCAATCGGGGCTGGCCTACGAAATCGTCATCAACACCAATCCGGCGCTGGTCTACCTGATGGAGACCAATTCGCTCGCCTTGCAGGTGCTGGTGATGGCGCATGCGGCTTATGGCCACAATGCCTTCTTCCGCAGCAACTACCTGTTCCAGCAGTTCACGCAGGCCGATTCGATTCTCGACTACCTGAAGTTCGCTCGCGATTACGTGATGCAATGCGAGCAGCAGCACGACTGGCGGGAGGTCGAGAAAGTGCTCGACTGCTGTCACGCGATTGCCCCATACGGCGTTGACCGCTATCGCAAACCGGGACGCCTGTCGGTGCGGCGCGAGCGCGAACGTCAGGCCGAACGGCTGCGCTTCGCCGAGCGGCACTTCAACGCCGACTATGCTTATCTGTACGAAGGCGCCAAGCCGGCCGACAGCAGTACCAACAGCTTCGAGCCGCAAGAGAATCTGCTCTATTTCATCGAGAAGCACGCGCCGAAACTCGCGCCGTGGCAGCGTGAACTGGTGCGAATCGTGCGCAAGGTGGCGCAGTATTTCTACCCGCAGCGGTTGACCAAGGTTGCCAACGAAGGCGCCGCCACTTTCTGGCACTACACGCTGCTGCATGAGCTGTATGACACGGGCGAGGTCGACGACGGCTTCATGCTCGAGTGGCTGGCCAATCACAGCGACGTGGTGACGCAGCCACCGTTCGACTCGAAGTACTACCGAGGCATCAATCCGTACGCGCTCGGCTTCGCGATCTATCGCGACATCCGGCGCATCAGCGAGAAACCGACCGAGGAGGATCGGCAGTGGTTCCCGCAGCTCGCCGGCCGGCCGTGGGTTGAGTCGATCCAGTTTGCAATGGCCAATTTCAAGGACGAGAGCCTGATCGAGCAGTATCTTTCGCCCAAGGTCATGCGCGACATGCGCTTTTTCCAGCTGCGCGATAGCGCCGAGGACCGCAGCAAGTACGACGTGACCGCCATCCACAACGAACAGGGCTACATGCGACTGCGGCAAGCGCTGGCAGCTCAGTACCGGCCGGAGGCGCAGACCCCGCAAATCGTCGTGGCGCGCAGCGGCGATGATTCCGACCGGGCGCTGCTGCTGCACCACCGCGTGCTAAACGGCCGTCTTCTCGATGCCGACAGCGTCAACGCCGTGCTGACCCACGTGAAGGAGCTGTGGGGCTTCGATGTCGTGCTTGAGGAAATCGACGATTCGGGCAGCCGGCTGAAGGTGCACCGGACCTGAGCGGAAGACACCGATGAAAATCGGCGCCCGCGGGCGCCGTTTCTTATTTAGTTCCTCTGTAAACGGGCGCTAGAGCCAGTAGACGATGATGTACAGCCCGATCCAGACCACGTCGACGAAATGCCAGTACCACGCGGCGGCCTCAAAGGCGAAATGATGTTCGGGCTTGAAGTGCCCCTTCAGCACGCGCAGCAGCACGACGGTGAGCATGATGGCGCCGACCAGCACATGGAAGCCGTGAAAGCCGGTCAGCATGAAGAACGTCGAGCCGAAGATTCCCGAATCAAGCCGCAGGTTCAGATCGGCATAGGCATGGATGTACTCGTAGGCCTGGATGCCGACGAAAGCGAAGCCGAAGGCCAGCGTCATGAACAGCCAGAAGGCGGCCTTGCCACGGTGATTGGCGCGCAGCGCATGATGCGCGATCGTCAGCCAGATGCCCGAGGTCACCAGCAGGATGGTGTTGATCGTCGGCAGCGGCCAGGCGTGGATCTTGTTGAAGCTTTCGACCACGCCGGCCGGCCCGGAATGTGGCCAGGCAGCGGTGAAATCCGGCCACAGCAGCTTGTGATCGAAGTCGCCGAGCGACGGCAAGGTGATCACACGAGCGTAGAACAGCGCGCCGAAGAACGAGGCAAAGAACATCACCTCGGAGAAGATGAACCAGCCCATGCCCCAGCGGAAGGACAGGTCTTCCTTGTGCCGGTAACGTCCCGCTTCCGACTCGCCGACCACGACGCCGAACCAGCCAACCATCATGTACACGAGCACCGCGAAGCCGGCGAGAACCAGCCAGCCGCCGAAGGGCACCTGGTTGACCATCATTGCCGCGCCAAAGGTCGTCAGCAGCATCGCGATCATGCCGACCATCGGCCAGTTCGACGGCGCCGGAACGAAATAATCCGGCGCCGTTCCGCTGTGTGTGTCACCCATCCTTGCTCTCCCCTCTCGACCTCTGTTGTTCGCCGATCGGACGCGGCTCAGCCGACGACCCAGCGGACGATCAAGATCAGCACGGCAACGAAGATCGCCGCGCCGATCACGCCCATGATGATCACGTAAATCGGATTCAGCTGTGCCGAATCGGCTTCGTAATGCGCGCGCTTGCGCACGCCGAAAAACGACCAGAACACCGCGCGTGCAGTCTGCCTCAGCGTCGCCTTGCGACGATGCGGCGGCGTCTGCTCGGGCGCCATCTCAACTGCCAGCATCTTGCTGGGCTCCGGAGCGCGCGGCCGCCTGCTGCGCCGCGCCCGGCACCTCGAAGAACGTATAGGACAGCGTGATCTGCGTCACGTCCTTCGGCAGGTCCGGGTCGATGAAGAACACTACCGGGAACTTCCGCGTCTCGCCCGCGGCCAGCACCTGCTGCTTGAAGCAGAAGCATTCGAGCTTCTGGAAATAGCGCGCCGACTGCATCGGCGCGTAGCTCGGGATCGCCTGGCCTGCCATCGCCCGGCCTTCGAGATTGACCAGGTCGTAGTCGACATGGACCAGTTCGCCCGGGTGCACAGTGACGTGGTTCAGGTGCGGCTTGAAACGCCACGGTCCCTGCCGGTTGGCGTCGAACTCGACGACGATCTTGCGGCTGGTATCCACCTGCGTGTTGCGCGCGCGCTGCTCGGCCCCGGGATCCTTGCCGGTCAGGATATTGATGCCAGTCACTTCGCAGATCTTCCGATAGATCGGAATCAGCGCCCAGCCAAAGCCGAACATCAGCGCCGCCACGACGACCAGCTTGCGCAGGATCGTGCGGTTGTGCGAATCGGGGCGCGTCTCGCTCATCAACCAGTTCGCCGGATCAGCTTCCGTATAGCCAGTGCCGCACGACGACGCCGATGAAGAAAACAATCACTACCGACAGCAGGATCAGCGCCGTGCGCCGATTCTGCCGCTTGTCGCCGTCCGTCATCATCGCTTGTCTTCCAGGCGTACCCGATTGGCCAATCAGTGCACCGGCTTCCACTGAATCTTCGGTGGCGTCTCGAAGGTATGAAACGGCGCCGGTGACGGCACCGTCCACTCCAGCCCTTCATCCTCGGCGTCGAAGTAGTTGGCCTTGGCTTTCTCCCCACCCTTGATGCACTTGAGCACGGCCCACAGGAAGATCAGCTGCGACAGGCCGAAGCCGAAGGCGCCGATGGTGGCCACCATGTTGAAGTCGGCGAACTGCATCGGGTAGTCGGCGTAGCGGCGCGGCATGCCGGCCAACCCCAAGAAGTGCATCGGAAAGAACGTGATGTTGAAAGTGATGATCGAGGCCCAGAAGTGCCATTTGCCAAGTGTCTCGTCGTACATGTGCCCGGTCCACTTCGGTAGCCAGAAGTAGGCACCGGCGAACAGCGCGAACAGGCTGCCTGCCACCAGCACGTAGTGGAAGTGCGCCACCACGTAATAGGTGTCCTGCACCTGGATGTCGATCGGCGCCATGGCCAGGATCAGCCCGGTGAAGCCGCCCATCGTGAACACGAAGATGAAACCCACGGCCCACAGCATCGGCGTCTCGAAGGTCATCGACCCCTTCCACATCGTTGCCAGCCAGTTGAAGATCTTCACCCCGGTCGGCACGGCGATCAGCATCGTCGCGTACATGAAGAACAGCTGCCCGGTCACCGGCATGCCGGTCGTGAACATGTGATGCGCCCAGACGATGAAGCTCAGGATCGCGATCGACGCCGT
>JBFINI010000026.1:0-15242 GCA_041611275.1 Burkholderiaceae bacterium | reverse complement strand
CATTTGTAGAACGATGAACCGGGCGTCCCAGCCGGGCAGTGAACCTTGACTCTTCGGGCATTTGGGCCGAGCCGCCGTAAATCGCTGCACAACCGCGCCGGACTTGGCAGTGGCGGTTGATCTTCGACAGCCAATCGCTGAGTACCCCAGGGTTAAACTTCAATCGACTAATTCATCGCAGCTGGCGCCGCATGAGTGAGGCGCGCCGGCGAGGAGACATGAGATGAGCGCAGTCCCGACAGGAGCGAGCCTGAACGTCCCCGCCTATGTCAAGCACAAGAAGCTGGTGACGTGGGTGGGTGAAATCGCGCGTCTGACGCAGCCCGACCGCGTTATGTGGTGCGACGGCAGCGAGCAGGAGTACGACCGGCTGTGCGAAGAGATGGTGCGGGCGGGCACATTGCGTCGACTCAACCCGGCCAAGCGGCCTAACTCGTATCTTGCCTGGTCCGATCCGTCCGACGTGGCGCGTGTCGAGGACAGGACGTTCATCTGCACCGAAACGGCAAAGGATGCCGGGCCGACCAACAACTGGATGGACCCGGCCGAGATGCGCGCGACGCTCAATGGCCTGTTCGCCGGTTGTATGCGTGGCCGCACGATGTACGTGGTGCCGTTCTCGATGGGTCCGCTCGGCTCTCACATCGCACAGATCGGCGTCGAGGTAAGCGACAGTCCGTATGTAGCCGTCAACATGCGGATGATGACGCGCATGGGACGAAAGGTCTTCGATGTGCTGGGCGAGTCCGGCGAGTTCGTGCCCTGCGTTCATTCGGTTGGCAAGCCGCTGGCGACGGGCGAGAAAGACGTGCCGTGGCCGTGCAACGACACGAAATACATCGTGCACTTCCCGCAGTCGCGGGAGATCTGGAGTTATGGCTCCGGCTACGGCGGTAATGCGCTGCTCGGCAAGAAATGTCTGGCGCTGCGCATCGCCTCTTACATGGGACGAGATCAGGGCTGGCTGGCCGAGCACATGCTGATCCTCGGCGTGACCACGCCGCAGGGCAAGAAGTACCACGTTGCGGCGGCCTTTCCTTCGGCCTGCGGCAAGACCAACTTCGCCATGCTGATACCGCCGCCCGCGTTCGAGGGGTGGAAGGTGACGACGATCGGCGAGGACATTGCCTGGATCAAGCCCGGCGACGACGGTCGCCTTTATGCGATCAATCCCGAGTACGGCTGTTTCGGGGTCGCGCCCGGCACGAGTACGAAGAGCAATTACAACGCGATGGCGATGCTGCACGAGAACGTCATCTTCACCAATGTTGCGCTAACGGACGATGGCGACGTGTGGTGGGAGGGCATGGGTCCCCCGCCGGCGCACCTGATCGACTGGCAGGGAAAGGACTGGACTGCGGATTGTGGGCGCAAGGCGGCGCATCCAAACGCGCGTTTCACGGTGGCGTCGAACCAGTGCCCGTCGATCGACAAGGACTGGGAAGATCCGAACGGCGTGCCCATCGATGCGTTCGTTTTTGGCGGCCGGCGCTCGACCACGGTGCCGCTGGTCACCGAGGCGCGCAACTGGACCGAAGGCGTGTACATGGCGGCGACAATGGGATCGGAAACGACCGCCGCGCAGGCCGGCGCGCAAGGCGTGCTCCGGCGTGATCCGTTCGCGATGCTGCCGTTCTGTGGCTACAACATGGCCGCGCATTTTGCGCACTGGCTCGAACTCGGCGAGAAGCTGGCGGCGTCGGGCGCAAAGCTGCCCAAGTTGTTCTGCGTGAACTGGTTCCGGACCGGCGAAGACGGGAAGTTCGTCTGGCCGGGCTTTTCAGAGAACATGCGCGTGCTGCAGTGGATGATCGAGCGCATCGAAGGCCGCGGCGCCGGAAACGAACACTTGTTGGGCTTGTCGCCGCGCTATGAAGACCTGAACTGGACGGGCCTGGATTTTGGCCGCAAGCAGTTCGAGCGCATCACGGCGGTCGACAAGCAAGAGTGGCGGCGTGAGCTCGCATTGCATGGGGAGCTTTTCGAGAAGCTCCGCGAAGGATTGCCGCCTGCGCTGCAAGAGGTGCGACGCAAGCTAGAGCAGTCGCTGCCCGGTTGAGTCGCCTTTCTGCGCGGCAGCCGAGTCGGCCTGCCACTGAGCGGCGCGCCGGCCTGCTTCGCGGGTTCGAGTGGCGGAGCCCGCTCCGTCGAATGGGTTAGCGTGTCACCACTGCTCGCTCGCGCCGCGCCTGCCGCGGGCTAGCAATTGCGCCATCAGCGAAGAAAGGAAGCGCCGGTAAGCAGCCGACGCGTGTCCTTGGTCGTCTAATGCCTTGTCACAAAAGGGCTTACGACCGAAACTTCACGTCCTGCATGATCGAACGTCCCGAGGCTTCCGCCGAGGGAGCTGACTCCAGCGGCAGTCCCCGCAGAAGGACCGCTGCGCGCGGTACGCCGCAGGTGGAATGAATGGCGAGAGCAACGAAACAAAGGTCCACGAAATCGCGGTCGTCTGACGATTTCGGCGAGAGCAAGCACTCACACATCGAGTACGGCTCGACCCAAGGGGGATGGGACCGCGGTGCTGCCACGGATTTCGCAATCACCACCGTCAATGTTCCCGATCGGCTCGACACGCAGGAAGTGCGGGCGCGCGCGGCCGCAGCGGACCGCGCTCCATCGGTTCGCCGTTTTTATCTTTCCGACTTGGGGCGCGGTTTCCGTTGGCTGGTCTGGCTGGCCTTGATCGGCGGACTGGCATGGGGCGTGACGCAAGTGGTCCCGCCGCTGCGTGCCGCAATCTCGCCGGCGGGCGTCGAGTCTCACATGAGCAAGGTGCTTGGCGCTCCAGTATCTGTGCGCAGCACTGAGATTCGCTACATGCCGTCGCCGCGGCTGGTGGTGACCGACATGACGGTGCAAAGCGGATTCCGCTTGCCGCAGGTGTCGGTTCATTTCAACTGGCGCGACGCGATGCGCGGCCTGCAGGCAGCGAGCTGGGTGCTCGGCGAGGCGAGGGTTGCGCCCATGACGCTGGAGGGCCAGGAGGCGCTTGCGCTGCTGCGTTCGCTGCAGAAGGCGAGTGGTCTGCCTGCGGCCGTGTCAGTTGTGCGTTTTGAATCCGTGGAATTTCCGGGGATCGCGTTGTTGCCCGGGCGCTATGAGGCGGTGATCCGGCGCGCCATCAACCAGCAGAACTTCAACGCGGTCAGCCTCAAACGACTGGACGCAAGTGGGCAACTGGATATCGAGGTGACACCGGCGTCGGCCAGCGGAGCCAGCAATGCCAAGTTCGCCCTGTTTGCGACCGGCTGGACGGCGCCGTTTGGCCCGGCCGTTGCCTGGAACGAGGCGACCGCCCAGGGTGAATTTCGTGCCGAGATGATCAAGGTCGATTCGTACAGCGTTGGCACGCGGTTTGGTAACTTGAACGGCGCCGCCTCACTGTCCAGCGATGGGCGCGGGTGGAAGCTCAGTGGGAATCTGCGCGGCCCCGATCTGAACGTTGAAGAGCTGTTGGCTTTTCTGTCCGGGGCTCCGGCGGAGGGCGGGCCAGCGCGTGGACCGGCGCCACTGCGCGGCACCGCGCGGTTTGATCTCGCAGTCGCGGGCAGTGGCGGATCAGTGGCTGACGCGCTGCAGCGCGCGACGGTGAGTGGGCCGGTGACGGTGGCAGGCGCTGCGATCTCCGGAGTCAATTTCGGAATCGCGGCGACGCAGGGAGACGTCAATGGCGCCGGCGGAGTCACGTGCTTTTCCGACCTCGATTTGGAGGTGACTGGAAACAGCTCAGGTGTTGCTCTGCGCAACATCGCAGGTCGGGCGGGAGGGCTCCGGGTCGTAGGTGCCGTGAACGTCGATCGCAAGCTCGAGCTCAGCGGCGCACTCCGCTCGGAAGTGATGTCACCGCGCGGCGTAGCGAGTGTGCAGACCCGGGTGGGCGGCACGGTGACGGCACCTTCGTATCGATAGACTGCGGGAGTGGCCGAACCGCCGCCGGCTAGGCAGCAGTCTTCCTGATTCCAACTTTGTTTCACGTGGAACCGAAGGGCCGGTTTCACGTGAAACCGCCAGCACGGTTGCGCCACGAGCCTTTGGTGGCGTCGGTTTCTATAATCCGTGCCCTCCATTGAGTCTTCCGCTGAGCGGGCCATGCTGCACCCAGAGCAGTTCGACGTGATCGTGATCGGGGGTGGCCATGCCGGTACCGAGGCCGCGCTGGCTGCCGCACGCATGGGCGCCTCGACCCTGCTGTTGACGCACAGCCTAGAAACGCTGGGACAGATGTCCTGCAACCCGTCAATCGGCGGCATCGGCAAGGGCCACCTTGTCAAGGAGGTCGATGCGCTGGGTGGAGCAATGGCTGCCGCCACCGACGAGGCCGGTATCCAGTTCCGCATCCTCAATCGCTCGAAAGGCCCTGCCGTGCGCGCCACAAGAGCGCAGGCTGACCGGGTGCTTTACCGGCTGGCGATCCGCGGCAGGCTGGAAGTTCAGCCGAATCTCCTGCTGTTCCAGCAGGCGGTGGACGATCTTGAGCTCGCCGGCGATCGCGTGGTCGGCGTGGTGACGCAGTCGGGTATCCGCTTTCGCGGGCGAACGGTTGTTCTCACTGCCGGGACATTCCTGAACGGACTGATCCATATTGGCCTGCAGAATTTTTCTGCCGGTCGCGCCGGCGACCCGCCGTCGGTTTCTTTGGCCGCTCGGCTGCGCGAACTGAAGCTGCCACAGGGTCGGCTAAAGACCGGCACCCCGCCGCGCATTGACGGCCGGACGATCGATTTTTCCCGTTGCGAGGAACAGCCTGGCGATCTCGACCCGGTGCCGGTGTTCTCGTTCCTGGGCCGGGCCGATCAGCACCCGCGTCAGGTCCCGTGCTGGATCACCCATACCAATCGGCGCACCCATGAGGTCATTCGCGCCAACCTTGACCGCTCGCCGATGTATTCGGGCGTGATCGAGGGTGTCGGTCCGCGCTACTGTCCTTCGATCGAGGACAAGATCCATCGCTTTGCCACCAAGGAAAGCCACCAGATCTTCCTTGAGCCCGAAGGGCTTGCCACGCACGAGATCTATCCGAACGGGATTTCAACGAGCTTGCCCTTTGACGTGCAGATCGAGATCGTCCGCTCGATGCGGGGGCTCGAGAACGCACACATCCTGCGGCCAGGCTACGCAATCGAATACGACTACTTCGATCCGCGCGCACTGAAAAGCTCGCTGGAGACCAAGGCGATCGCTGGCCTGTTCTTCGCGGGCCAGATCAATGGCACCACCGGATACGAAGAGGCGGCCGCGCAAGGACTGCTCGCCGGCCTGAACGCAGCCTTGCAGGTGCAGGAACGCGAAGCCTGGTTGCCGCGCCGCGATCAGGCGTATTTGGGCGTGCTGGTCGACGATCTGATCACGCGAGGTGTGGCCGAGCCGTACCGGATGTTCACCAGTCGCGCCGAATATCGGCTGAGCCTGCGTGAAGACAATGCGGATCTGCGACTCACCGAGGCCGGCCGCAACCTGGGCTGTGTCGACAACCGGCGCTGGGATGCATTCTGTCGCAAGCGCGACGCACTGGGGCGCGAGTTGCAGCGGCTTCGCTCGACCTGGGTGAATCCCCGCTTGGTGGACTCCGAGGAGGCGACGCGCGTATTGGGCAAGCCGCTTGAACGTGAGTACACACTCTCTGATTTGCTCAAGCGGCCCGGGGTCTCGTATCTTGACTTAGTAAAGTTAGTGGGCGCTGACGGACGGCCAGTCGGATTGCCTGCCGACGGGGCAGACGACCCGATCGTCGCCGAGCAGGTCGAAACGGCAGTCAAGTACGCCGGCTATATCGCGCGGCAACAGGATGAGGTCGCGCGCCATCAGGCTCAGGAGTCGACGCGCATTCCGGCAGGGCTTGACTACGCGGACGTGGCCGGGCTTTCGATCGAGGTTCGGCAGAAACTGTCGGCAGTCCGGCCGGAAACGGTGGGTCAGGCCACCCGCATTTCCGGGGTGACCCCGGCAGCGATCTCCTTGCTGCTGGTGCACCTGAAGCGCCGTTTCAAGGCCAAAGGGCCGGAGGGCGCGGATCAGCTCGCCGCCTGAATCTCTCGCTACCGCGATTGAGGAGGGGGCAGCGCAACTGGGGCTGGCCCTGCAGTCGCATCAGTGCGAGCAGCTGGCCAAATACGCGAACTTGCTGAAGCGCTGGAACGCAGTGCATAACCTCACTGCGATCCGCCGCGACGAGGACATCCTGACGCATCACCTGCTCGATTCGCTAAGCCTGGTGCCGCGGTTCCGACAGGTCACCGGCGATGCGACAGTGCGGACGCTCGATGTCGGCAGTGGCGGCGGTCTGCCCGGTATCGTGCTAGCCATTGCCGCACCGCAGGCTGTGGTGACCTTAATTGACGCTGTGCAGAAGAAATGCGCGTTTCTGACCCAGGCTCGGCTCGAACTGAAACTGGACAACGTCGACGTGGTGCATGCTCGGGTCGAGGCGCTGCAGGCGCCCGCATTCGATGTCGTTGTTTCCCGCGCGCTCGCTCCGTTGGCCCAATTCGTCGCGTGGACGCGCCATCTGCTCAATCGCGAGGGTGTTTGGTTGGCGATGAAGGGCCGCAATCCCGAGAGCGAAATCGCGGAGCTGCCGGAAGACGTTCGGGCGGCAGCCGTGATGCCGCTGAAGGTGCCGGGCTTGGCGCAGCAGCGACATCTGGTCGAGTTGCGCTGGCGATGAAGTTGCTCGGCCTCGCGGCAGTGGTCCTGGCGCTGGTCGGCTGTTCGACGGCGGCGGAGAAGTATGCGCCGCTGGCGACCGTCGAATCAGTCGATTTGCAGCGCTACGCCGGCACCTGGCATGAAATCGCGCGCATTCCGAACCGCTTCCAGCGCGACTGCGCCAGCGACACGACGGCCACTTACACGGCGCTTGGCGGCGGACGCGTCGAGGTTGTCAACCGCTGTCGGCGGGACGACGGGTCGGAGATAGCCGTGATGGGTCTCGCCGAGGTGGTCGATGCGCGGACCAACGCTAGGCTTAAGGTCAGTTTTCTGCCGCCCTGGCTGCGCTGGATCGGCATCGGCCGTGGCGACTACTGGGTGTTGAATCTGTCGCCCGACTATCGCATCGCAGTGGTCGGAGAGCCGGGCCGCAGCTACTTATGGATCCTGGCTCGAACGCCGACGCTGCCGGCGGATCAACTCGATGCATTGCTGCCAAAGATTCGCGCTGCCGGCTACGACCCGGCGCGGCTACAGCGCTCTGCGCCGTGAGTGACGCGGCTCACGACGTCGCCGGCGACGGCGGCTGCGCGTAACGCGCATCGACATCGACCTGCAAGCCGATCGCGATGCGATTGGTCAGCGAGGCCAGATACACGACCTGCATCAGCTCGTTGAACATCGGATCGCTCAGGCCTTTGGCCCGCGCGGATGCGGTGTGTGTTTGCAGGCAGTAACTGCAGTTGTTGGCTGCCGAGACAGCGATGTAGATCAGCTCCTTGGTCAGCGCATCGAGCGCACCGGGCGCCATGATCCGCTTGACCTGCGCCCAGGTCGCCTCCAATTGTGCCGGATCGTTGGCCAGCGCGCGCCAGATGTTGTTGATGTAATCGCTTGCACGCGTGGCGCGGATGTCATCGAACACGGCGCGCGCACGCGCATCAGCCTCATCGTCGCTCAACAGTGGGACCAGGGCCATCGTTGCCTCCTGCGTCAGATTGTCCAGTCACCGCCGGAGCTGTGTCCTGTTCGATGAAGGTCCGCCACAGCCGCCATGAAAGCGCCAGCAGTGTCGGCCCGATGAAGATGCCGACGAAGCCGAAGGCAATGATGCCGCCGACGACGCCGATGAACACCAGTGCAAATGAAAGGCTGGCGCCGCGGCTGATCAGCAGCGGGCGGACCACGTTGTCGATGCTCGAAATCAAGGCTGCGCCCCAGATGGCCATGAACAATGCCCAGCCAAGCTCCTCTTTCGACAGCAGCCAGATCGTCGCGCCGACCCACACCGTCACGGGGCCACCGGGAATGATCGAAACCAGCGCGGTCAGCCCGCCGAGCAACAGCGCGCCGGGCACGCCGGCGATCAGAAAACCGACCATCGCCACCGCGCCCTGCGCCACTGCGGTGCCGACGATGCCGAGCACGACGCCGCGGACAGTCGCTTCGACCGTGCCGATCAGTTCATCGGCCATCGTGCCAGCGAGCCGGGCGACGCCGGCGCGCAGGCTGCGCACAATCGCCTCGCCATCGCGATAGAAGAAGAAACCGATGAAGTTGGCCAGCGCCAGCTGCAGGATGCCCTCGCCGATCACGCGGCCGGCAAGCACGAGCGGTTCGCGGCCGATTTCGATCAGACGTTTTCCCAGATCGCGCAGCGCACCCGGATCGGCCGCGAGGTCCTGCCAGTACGATTCGATCATTGTGCCGACGACCGGGATCCGCTGCAGCCAGACGGGCGGCGGCGGCAGGCCCTCGCTGATCGCTGCGCGGGCGACCGCAAACCACCCGGGCACGCGATCGATCGAGGTTTGTACCAGCCAGGCAAATGGCAGCACGACCAGCACGATGATCAGCAGCGTGGCGATCGCCGCTGCCCACGTGTCGCTGCCTCCCACCGCCTTGCGCAGGCGCGCATAAAGCGGCCAGGTCGCCAGCACGAACACGGCAGCGAAGAGGCCGGCGGCGATAAACGGCCTGAGCACCACGATCGAGCCGAGCACCAGCAGCACCAGGGCCGCCAGGCCGGCAATTCGCGTGATCAGTCCTCGTTGCGTGCTCAAGTCCATGTTTGTCGGCCGAGCAAGCTGCTCACTTTGATGCAGCAGTCTACAAAGGACGGTCCTTCGCGCCCGTACCATGCGGCAGCAAACGTAGAATTGCGCGTCCTTCAGCACCCCCGCGCATCACAGCGCCGCCTTCCGTGTCTGGCATTGTCGATCACCCCGCGTTCGTTGCCGCTGTCCCGCTGTCCCGGATGCTTCCTGGACCGGGTACTTTCGTCATGCGCACGGCGCTGACCGTGTTGTTCGGCTCGTTGGTGAACTGGGCCAGGCAGTGGGCGGCGCGGCAGCTCCAGCAGAAGCGCCGCGTAGGTCGCTGGTTGTCGCGCGCCGCCGCGGGTATGGCGCTTTGCGGCGTAGGCGCTCAGCTGGCGACGGACTGAGCCCGTGGCGCGCATCTTCTGCATCGCCAATCAGAAAGGCGGCGTCGGCAAGACCACCACGGCCGTGAATCTGGCTGCTGGCCTGTCGGCGCAGGAGCAGCGGGTCTTGCTGATCGACCTTGACCCGCAGGGCAACGCGACGATGGGCAGCGGGGTCGACAAGCGCCAGCTGGTTCGCTCGATCTATCAGGTGCTGCTCGGCGATGCGGGCGCGCGAGCGGCAATTGTCCGCTCGGAGGCCGGAGCCTATGACGTGTTGCCAGCCAATCGTGAGCTGGCCGGTGCCGAAGTCGAACTTGTCGGGCTCGAAAGCCGCGAATTGCGGCTGAAGCAGGCGCTGGCACCGATCGAGGCCGACTACGATTTCGTGCTCATCGACTGCCCGCCGTCGCTGAGCCTGCTGACATTGAATGGTCTTTGCTGTGCGCACGGCGTGATCATTCCGATGCAGTGCGAATACTTCGCGCTCGAAGGGCTCACCGACCTGGTCAATACGATCAAGCGGGTGCACGCGAATCTGAACCCGAGCCTGAAGATCATCGGTCTGCTGCGCGTGATGTTCGATCCGCGCATGACCCTGCAGCAGCAGGTCTCCGATCAGCTCGATTCACATTTCGGTGACAAGGTGTTCAGGACGATCATCCCGCGCAACGTGCGTCTCGCCGAGGCGCCCAGTCACGGCATTCCGGGCGTCGCCTACGACCGCGCTGCCAAGGGCGCGCAGGCATATATCGCCTTCGGCGCCGAAATGGTCGAACGAATGAAAGCGCTGTAGCTTGAAGCGCGCTGCTGCGACGTTCGTTGACCGCTCTCGAGCGCAGTGCTTGCCGCGCCGCGGGCAATCGGGTCAGTGCTGAGCGTGTTCCACCCCTCTGCGCTGGACGCGGAGCTTCGCTTTCCGGGCGACCCCGCTTTGGCCCGCATCGAAGAGGCCGGGCTGAACGCCTCGCAACCGCCCCGACAACTGCTGATCGATGGCTGGCTGCTGCGTTTTTCGCCCGGCAAGGCGCGACGCGCTCGCTCGGTCAACGCCATCGGTGCCGGGCGGTTGTCGCTGGACGAAAAGCTGGCGCTTTGCCGCCACTGGTACGAGCAGTTTCGCCTGCCGCTGCTGATGCGCGTGACGCCGTTCTCGCAGCCGGCGGCGCTCGATGATTATCTGGAGGCTGCCGGCTTCATTGCCTTCGACGAGACCCGCGTGATGGCCTGCCCGCTGGAGGATCTGGATTCTGGTGCCAGCAAATTGCTGGTCGAGCCCGTCGATGTCGACCGCTTTGCGCAGGCAGTGGGCGAGCTGCGCGCATCGCCGCGATCGCAGCTTGACGCGCATAGAGCCCGCTTGCTCGCGGCGCCACTGCTCGACTCGACCATTCGCCTCGTCGCCTACGAAGACAGCGCAAGCAAGGCACCGGTCGCGGCGGGCCAGGTCGTCGTCGAGCGGAATCTGGCCGGGCTCTATGACATCGTGACGGCCGAGCAGGCGCGTGGCCGGGGCCTTGGCCGCGCGCTCAGTCAGCGTCTCCTCGAAGAGGCCAGAACGATGGGTGCAACGATCGCCTATCTTCAGGTCGATGCCGGCAATGCGCCAGCACGGCGAATCTACTCGGCGCTCGGTTTTGTCGACCGCTACGCTTACTGGTATCGGCGTCCAGCGGACGCCACCGACGAGACGCTGCTGTAGGAGACCGCACAAAGTGATCAGGAAGATGAAAGGTCTGGGCCGAGGCCTCGACGCGCTGCTGGGCTCGGAGCCGCAGGCCGTGGCAGCGACGAGCCTGCAGGAGCTCCCAGTCGACCGGCTGCGGCCTGGCCGCTATCAGCCGCGCACGCGGATGGACGAGGAGGCTCTGGCAGAACTCGCCGATTCGATTCGCGCCCAGGGGGTCATCCAGCCCATTCTGGTCCGGCCGCTGGCCGACCAAGACTACGAAATCATTGCCGGTGAGCGGCGTTTTCGCGCGGCGAAGATGGCCGGCCTGACCGAAGTGCCAGTGAGCGTGCGCGACGTGCCTGACGACGCGGCATTGACGATGGCACTGATCGAGAACATCCAGCGCGAGGACCTCAATCCGCTCGAGGAGGCGCAAGGGGTGGCGCGCCTGATCCGCGAGTTCAGTTTCACGCACGAACAGGCAGCCGCGGCGATCGGCCGCTCGCGCAGTGCGACTTCGAACCTGCTGCGGCTGTTGAATCTGGCGGCGCCGGTGCAGGAGATGCTGATGGGCGGCCGGCTCGACATGGGCCATGCACGGGCGCTGCTCGCTGTCGATGCTGCCACTCAGGTGCAACTCGGTCACCAGATTGTCCTTAAGGGTCTGTCGGTTCGCGAAGCCGAAGCACTGGTCGCGCGCACTCAGCGGGCACCGTCGCTGTCCGGCGGGGCACGCGCGGCGGCCCCGCGCAGCCGCGATGTCGAGCGGCTGGAGGAGGAGTTGTCCGATGCGCTGGCAACCACCGTTCGCCTCAACGTCGACGCCCGTGGCAAGGGGCGCGTGGTGATCCAGGTCTCGGGACTCGACCACCTCGATGGCATCGTCGAACGACTGAAGCGATAGGATGCCGACGCGCAACGGTGTGCACTACGCACCCGCGTTCGCGTCAGCCACTTGCTGCGCCGCACCCTAAATTTGACCCGCCCGTGAGGGCACCCGTAAAATCCCGCGGCTTTACGGAAATCGTCGTGCGGCGGGGAGCAACCGTCCCGGGGGAGAGCCGGGGCTGAGCGGGTCGATGTTTCGCTTGGTACTCCTGCAGGGCATTGCCGCGGTGCTCGTTACGCTGATCGCGTGGATTCTCGGCGGATCGGCGGCAGCATGGTCGGCGCTGCTCGGCGGTGCGGCCTGCGTGGTGCCGAACGGGCTGTTTGCGCTTCGGCTCGCCGCGGCAGCGCGGCGGCCGCAAGGCGCGGGCGTGGCGACGTTTTTCGTGGGGGAGTTCCTGAAGGTGGCATCGACGGTGGCGCTGCTCGCGCTCATCGTTTGGGCCTATCAGGATCTGGTATGGGTGGCGATGATCGCCGCCATCATCGTGACGCTTAAGAGCTATCTCATCGCCGTCTTCTGGCGCTGAACATCGGAACAAGACTATGGCGAGCAGCCAGGCACCCACGGCCACCGAATACATCGTTCATCACCTGACGCACCTGTCGGCGGGCAAGCAGTCGGTCATCGTCGACTTTTCGGTGGTCAACGTCGACACGATCTTCTTCTCGGTCGCCTGCCTGGCGTTGACGCTGTTCCTGCTACATCGCGCGGCGCGGCGCGCAACGGCCGGCGTGCCCGGCCGCTTCCAGGCGTTTGTCGAAATGATCGTCGAGATGGTCGAGGAGCAGAGCAAGTCGATCGTGCACGGCGATCGCTCGTTCATCGCGCCGCTGGCGATCACGGTGTTCATCTGGATCGTCTTCATGAACGCGATCGACCTGATTCCGGTCGACCTGTTCCCGTGGATCGCGCACAACGTCTTCCACATCGAATACCTGCGACCGCTGCCGACCGCAGATATCAACGGCACGATCGGCATGTCCTTTGGCGTGCTGCTGCTGATGCTGTACTACGGCATCAAGATCAAGGGCTTCGGCGGCTGGCTGCATGAGCTGTTCACCGCGCCCTTCGGTGCCAATCCTTTGCTGTGGCCGTTCAATCTGCTGTTGAACCTGATCGAGTACCTGGCCAAGATGGTGTCGCTCGGCATGCGGCTGTTCGGCAACATGTACGCGGGGGAGTTGCTGTTCTTCCTGATCGCGCTGCTCGGCGGCACCTGGGCCTTTCGCACCGACGATTCGCTGCTGCTTGCACTGGGCCACATCATTGCCGGCACCGGTTGGCTGCTGTTTCACATCCTGATCGTCATTCTCCAGGCCTTCATCTTCATGATGCTGACGCTCGTTTACATCGGGCAGGCGCACGAAGGTCATTGAGCGGTTTCCCGTTTCGCATCCAGATTCACTTCAAAAGAGGAGTCAGCAAAATGACCAACGTCGCATTCGTTGCCCTGGCCTGTGGACTGATCATCGGGCTGGGCGCCATCGGGGCCTGCATCGGCATCGGCATCATGGGCGGCAAGTACATCGAGTCCGCGGCCCGCCAGCCCGAGCTGATGAACACGCTGCAGACCAAGATGTTCCTGCTCGTCGGCCTGATCGACGCCGCGTTCCTGATCGGCGTCGGTATCGCGATGATGTTCGCGTTTGCCAACCCGTTTGCGGGTTAGGCGGCCGGCCGTCTCCGGACAAGAGAACCCATCTTGCCGGCGGGCCCCCGGGGTCCGCCTGGCGCTATCCGGGCCACATCCATGAACATCAATTCCGCGCTGTTTCTGCAGCTGATCGTCTTTCTGATCGGCGCGCTGATCACGATGAAGTACATCTGGCCGCCGTTGGTCAGGTCGCTCGACGATCGCCGCAAGAAGATCGCCGATGGCCTGAAGGCCGCCGAGGCCGGCAATCAGAGCCTGGTCGATGCGCAGAAGAAGATCGCCCAGCTCGAAGCCGACGCGCGCGCGCGCGCGCAGTCGATCGTCGCTGAGACGGAAAAACGCGCCCAGGCACTGGTCGATGAGGCCAAGGCGCTGGCCAAGGCCGAGGGCGATCGGCTGATCGCCGGCGCCAAGCAGGAGGCCGAGCAGGAAATGCAGCGCGCCAAGTCGACGCTGCGAAATCAGGTTGCCGTGCTGGCAGTGGCCGGCGCCGAGCAGATCCTGCGCCGCGAAGTCAACGCGCAGGTGCACGCCGATCTGCTGGCGCAACTGAAGGGACGACTGTAGCCATGGCCGAGCTGTCGACGATCGCCCGTCCCTATGCCGAGGCGCTGTTCGCCGCGGCCGCGAGCGACAAGTCTGCCGCTGGCGTGCTTGATCAGTGGCTGCCGGTAGTCTCGGAAATGGCGGCCGTCGCGCGCCACCCGGAAGTTGCGCAGATCGTCAACGATCCGAAGCTCGGCGGCGAGAAAATCCTGCCGCTGGTGCGCGGCCTGATCAAGTCGAAGCTGCCAATCGCGGCGGAAAATTTCCTGAAATTGCTGGTCGATAACGGCCGGCTGGCGGTCTTGCCCGAGGTCGCGCGGCAGTTTCGTGCGCTGAAGAACGAGGCGGAGGGCCAGGCCGATTGCCTGATAGAAAGCGCGCTGCCGCTGTCCGACGAGCAAGTCAAGGATCTGTTGTGGAGCCTGGAGCGCAAGTTCGGCTTGAAGCTGCTTCCTGAATTGAAGGTCGATCCCGAATTGATCGGCGGCGTCCGCGTCAGCGTCGGCGACCATGTGCTCGATTACACCGTGAAGACGCGCCTGGCGCAGATGCAGGCCGCGCTGACCGCATAGTTTTCGAATCTGGAGTCTGGTCATGCAATTGAATCCGTCCGAAATCAGCGAACTGCTGAAAAGCCGCATCCAGGGCCTTGCTGTCTCGACCGACATCCGCACGCAGGGCACCGTCGTGACGGTGACCGACGGCATCTGCCGCGTCCATGGCCTGTCGGACGTGATGCAGGGCGAGATGCTCGAGTTTCCGGGCGATACCTTCGGCCTGGCGCTGAATCTGGAGCGCGACTCAGTCGGCGCGGTGATTCTCGGAGCCTACGAGCACATCACGGAAGGCGACACCGTCAAATCGACCGGCCGCATTCTTGAAGTGCCGATCGGCCCGGAGTTGATCGGCCGTGTGGTCAATTCGCTCGGCCAGCCGATCGACGGCAAGGGGCCGATCGACGCCAAGATGACCGACGTGATCGAGAAGGTCGCGCCGGGCGTGATCGCCCGCAAATCGGTATCGCAACCGGTACAGACGGGACTGAAGGCGATCGACGCGATGGTGCCGATCGGCCGCGGCCAGCGCGAACTGATCATCGGCGACCGCCAGACCGGCAAGACCGCAGTTGCCGTCGACACGATCATCAATTCGAAGGGCAAGGACCTGATTTGCATCTACGTGGCGGTCGGGCAGAAGGCCTCGACGATCGCCAACGTCGTGCGCAAGCTCGAAGAAACCGGCGCCATGGCCTACACGATCGTGGTGGCGGCCTCGGCGTCCGATTCGGCGGCGATGCAGTACATCGCGCCGTACTCGGGCTGCACGATGGGCGAGTATTTCCGCGACCGTGGCCAGGACGCGCTGATCATCTACGACGACCTGACCAAACAGGCGTGGGCGT
>JBFINI010000025.1:0-15377 GCA_041611275.1 Burkholderiaceae bacterium | reverse complement strand
TCGACACTGCCGACCAGCCGGTGTCCGACGCCGTGGCGCGGCCATCGACGCGAATGCGGTTACCCTCCACGCGCGCCTCCAGCCGCGTCAGCGTGCCCTCGCCGCCGGGCGCCGGCACGTTGCGGTTCAGGCGCAGCGGCGTGTCGAAGTCCGTCACCGGCCGGCCGAGCGCGGCCGCTACACGTGGCCGCATCACGCGCGCGAGCAGCCAGAAGTTGCTCATCATCACCAACGACTGGCTGCCAGTGGGGATGAAGTTGGTGGTCGCCAAGTTGATGTTGCCGCCGCTGTCGCTGGCCATGCGCACGCCGAAGACGATGCAGTCGCGGTCGGCCGCGCTGGCGTCGTTGATGGTGGTGACGTCGATGTCGAACACGGTGGTCGGGTCGGTGTCGTCGACAACCGGGATCGGCGGCGTCAGATCCATGCGGCCGATCGCCGATTGCACCTGCGTCACCACGTTGGCGGCGACCATGTTCTGCAGTTGGGCGATGGTGAGGCCGGCGGCGGCGAGCGCGGGCTGCAGCAGCGTCACCGACGCGGCGTCGAATGTCACGATGACGGTCGGCGCGCCGCTGGTGAAGTCGAGCGTGACAATCTGGTTGCTACCTTGGACGATCACCTGGATCGCGTCGACGATGACGATCGTGCCGCCCAGCGGCGAGATCGTGACCGGCAGCGGCGCAGTAACGGCGAACTGTGAGTTCGAGAACGGCAGCGTCAGGCCCATCTGCGGGCGCGGCCGATCGAGGTCGGCCACCGGCGTGCCGAAGAGCACCGTGGCGGTGCCGGCCACGCCACCGGCGTTGACCGGAAAGGACATCGACGGCGGGATCAGACCACCGACGAGGAACAGTGTCTCGAGCTGGTCGTTGATCTCGGTTTCTGAGACCTGGACCAGCATGTCATAGCCAGAAGTCCGGTCAAGTGCCATGGCTCACCCCTTCCTCTTCGGACCGCAACCGACGTCGTCGCTCTTGGCACCCGGCTTGGCGACCCCGATGTTGCCGACGCGCCCGTTCGGAATCGTCTCGGCCGAAAGCGAGGCGAGCTTGACGCCGGGCGGAATCACGCGCGTCGCCGCGGCGGCCGCGCTCGCGCGGGCGAGGGCTTTCTCGTCGCTGCGGCTTAGTTCGACCCCGGCCTCGCGCATCGCGGCCACGGGGGCGGCCAGAAAGCGCTGTGTGTTGGCCTTGTCCTTGGCCAGCCAAGCAACCATCGCCTTGTCGCACTTGGCCAGCGTAGCCACCACGTCCGGGTTCAGCGCCAACAGCCCAGGTGTCCATCCCGTCGAGTGGCCGCGTGGTCGGCAACGCGGCGCTAGCACCGCGACGTCCTTCAGGCTGCGGCCGGGCACGACGCGCACGTTGATGTTGACCACGTAGTCCTGCGGCACTTGCGCCTTCAGGAACCTATTCACCCCGTCGTCGCTCGACGGTGCGGGGTTGGCGGCACTCCCTGCGTCGGTGCCGCAGCGGCACTTGCCGCTTTTCGCTTCTTCGTCCATTACAACCTCCTTGCGCTGTTGGTTCGAAATCGCCGCGACCTCCAGCCCTGCGCGGCGCCGGTCTATCGAGCCGTTTTCATTTCGTCCCCCGACGACCACGATGCTGTCTCTTGCATCAGTGGTGCTCGTGGTCTCGGCCTCGAAACGAATGTTCATTTGATCAGTCCGCGCTACCTCGGCGCTGCCACACGTCAAATCCGAAGCGCCTCTGGCGTCGCTTGTACGAGGGATCGCGCTTGCACGGGGCCGTCAAGCGCTGTGTCGTGTGTGAACTTCGTTATCTGAGCGACCTGTGGGTTAAGGTCGGTCGCGCATAGTCAGTCGGCATAGAACGCCCCGTCGCTTGACCGACTGGGCGGCCGCGGTGAATTGGTGAGCGCGAATCGCAGCGCCTGCCAACCTGTGAATTGGGTCGGCTGGGGAGCAATCGGCAGCTTGCGGCGTCAAGCAATCATTCGTTTAGAAAACAGCCGCCGACTGCAACGGGTCGGGGGCTTTGCTTCGACGTCTTGACCAGTTGACGCTCGTGCAGCATTTCGTTTCGGCTGGTATCGCCAATCTTCGAAGGTCGGCTTCGGACTTCGGCACTGCGCGCCCAACGATCCGCTATGACTGCAGCACCTCGATAACGGTCGTTACCAACGACGGCTTCCGAGGCTTCGAACGTCGGGTTCTGGCCGGTTGTGCGAATTGGTCGTCGACTCCGGAAGCCGTCGCTCGGTGCGGCGATTGCAATTGACTGGTGTCCGCTTTGTGCGCTCAACTGCGATTAGGGCCTTCGGCCAAAGACGAGACACCCAAGCGCTCTGAAGGTGACGCTGGCAATCATTGGTGTCAAATTACAGTCGACTTAGTTGAACGTCGCGCCCGCGGCGGTGAAATCTCCGAAGCAGACATCGGAAGAGTGCCGCCGGCGGGATGCCAAAAGAACTTTGCCCGAGCTTCAGCACGTCAGGGGATCGAAGTCTCTGAGCCGATCCCTCGCCGTCATTCGAGCCAGCGCAGACCGGCCCCTCGGACCGCGTCGCGCCTTCGTCCGCACTCTCGTGCGCACACGTCCTGTAATTTATGTACCGCCATTGCGCCATGTTCGATTAGTCCAGCTTCGCAGACTTCCCGAGCCGACATATCTGAAGAAATACTTCGCGCGTTCGGGGGACAAACAGAGCGGTAGCGTCTTGAGCGTGGTCACGCACGCATCGATTCGAGCTTCTACGAGCTTTCCAAGGACGTCGTCTCTCTTTTACTTTCGGTGTTCTTCTCGCGATCTTCCTTTGGAGAAGTAGGAGATGAACGGAATGTTCGTTCGCTTGGCGGCACGAGCCCTCATGCTCGCCGCTTCCGCTCGTCAAGGTCGCGCTTCCGCGCAGTAGTACTTCGGCGTCGGCGTTGACCATCTCATGGAGCTGAGTCATGGCACAAGTGGAGAGAGACACGACTGGTAGAGGCCAGAGGTCTTACCGGCTGGAACTGGTGGGCTTCAGGGCAGGTAGTGAACGACCCGACATCCTCGTGCAGGCGGTCGATCGGAAAGACAAGGTGCTGTATTCGGACAAGGTCAAGCCCGACGGCGCCTTCACGATAACGGCCGATGTTCTGAAGAAGGCCCATCAGGTCATCATCGGCGCCCGCGATGACAACGACAACAACAACGTAGCTCTGGCCGCAAATTCATCGGCACGATTTCGAGCCAGCGAGTTCCGTGCGCTGACTGTTGACGGAACGATCGCGCTCGCGGAAGGTGTCTGGTCAAGGTTTCTGTTCAACTGGAACTGCGTGAGCGGGAGCGTGCGCGTGTGCCGCCGCCGACGCTGGTGGTTCGACAAGATAATCGCGGCCGCAGCGGCGCCAGTCGTCGACCTCCCGTTGTCTAGCGGTCCCGTTTTCAGGGCACGGGCTGATCCGCTCCGCGCTCAGGTGCTCGAAAGGCTCCAGCCTTCGATCGGCGATCTACTGTTGTGGCCGTACCGCTGCAGAACCGTGTGCCTGGGCACCGTGGAGGTGTACCGGCGACGTTGCTGCTGTTGGCCGATTGTCGTAGACGACTGGCGGATCCCCGACCTGATTCGCGATCTCGAGATCATCGTTGAGCGGCTGCCGAAGCTTCCGCCACCGAAGTTCCCGCCGCCGCCGCCACCACCACTCGATCCGCTGACCACTCCGTTCTTCAAGGGCGGCGCACTGAACGAACTCGCGCTCAACGCGGCACACGACCTCAACGTGCTGCGGTCCCTGCCGAGCGATCAGGCGGCACAGTACATCAGCAGCCGTCTCTACCTGCTGCGAAGACTGTGCACGTGCGGGCCGGCGATCAAAGTCGCGACCGGTTCGATCCAACCCGATGGGAGCTTCAACATCTGCTGGCGCGAGCCCTTGTGGCTGCTACAGCCCAATTGCCACGACGAGTACGCATACGTGGTGAAGCAGACGATCGGCGGCACAACGACGACCATCTACGACGGGCTGACCGCCGGGGCGTGGTACCACGCCGGCGACGATCCTGTGCTCACGTCGTACAACGCGAATGCATTCGACTGCATCGAAACCGGGCCCGGCGACGGCACGGCGTATGTCTACCTCGACCTGATTGGCGACACCGAGAGCCACGCGCTGACCACGCCCGACTCGAACGGCTGGAACAGCGTTGCGGCGCCCGGGCCCGCGTCAGGTCTGCTGTTTCCGGTACCGACCAGCGCCGGACACTTGCGCAATCTCGGCGGGTCCATCGAGTTGACCTTCAATTTCAGTGAAGGCATGAAGGATCCGGCGATCGGGGCGTACTACTACCGCGTGAGCATTTCAAAGGCGGACGCGTCGGGAAATCCCGTGGGATCGCGCTACTACTATGGTGCGGGGCTGCACCCCGCTGGGGACGGGCTGGCGTGGCAGAAAGCCGTCATCACGGGGACCGGCGTCGACATCGTGCCCGAGACGCTCGGGCCGGTCTCGACGCCGACCGAGAACTACCTGTACCGGATCCCGTTTGACTCGGATGCTGACTGGACCGGGTCTGTGCGTTACCACGCGCGGATCTACACGCTGAACACGGACCTGAACGTGCCCGATGAAACCGACATCGCCAGCGCCGCCTCCAACCATCTCGTCACGCTGGAGGTGTTCAACGCGGCCGGTGAGCGGCTGCGCCCGCTCGGCGTGCCGGCGTCGGGTGCCCCGGGCGTCGAAGTCGCCAAGCCCTTCAAGTTCAGACGCTGGTTCCAGCCCGGCGGCAGCGTCGGTGACGACACCGTCGAGGTGCCGTACGCGGCGCTGACGCACCTGTTCTGCTGGGACAATCGGCGGCCCGTGGCCGACATCACGAGGCTCGTGGAGAACGGTGTGGCCTCCGATGAGGAGTGCCAGTTCCTGACCGGGCCGGGCAGTTCGACGTTCGGCATCGAATACCGGGCCTACGTGCCAGACGAACGCTTCCAGCGCAGACACCGGATCGCCTGGACGCGAGGACTGAACGGTTCGGCTGCGAACGGCGGCATCGGATCGCTGCCGACGCCCCTGAGCCCGACCAACGCCGGCAAGCCGCCCGCCTTGCCGGTGAACAGCGGGACTAACACGTTCGAGCAGATGCTGACGCGAATCAATCCGGACATGTCCACGACGGTGCTGACCCGTTGCGCGTTCGCGGTCACGCTGACGACGTGGTCGAAGACAACCGACGGGGAGGACTTCGATTATCCGCACGATCTGGAGACAGCGGCGTTCGCTCTTCAGATCGAATAGAGCACGCCGGCTCGGGAGTCGATATCGGATGCGGGCCGCTAGCGCGACGGTCCGCATCCGACCGAACGTTGGGGAGCGCGCACACGCGAGATCGAGGTCACTGCATGTCGGACTGGTCCCTCTGGTTTCGTTTCGCGATCGCCGTGCTGGCGACCTGGCGGTTGGTGCATCTGGTGGCGCGTGAAGACGGTCCGTTCGACGTCATCGTCAAGCTGCGCGTTCGAGCCGGTGCCCGCAGCCTTGGTCATCTGATGGACTGCCCATATTGCCTCAGTCTGTGGTTTGCCATCCCGTTCGCGTTCTTGCTCGCGCAGAGCGTGCTCGCGTGGTGCGCAGCTTGGCTGGCAATCTCGGGCGGCGCCGCGCTCATCGAGCGGTACCTTCAACGCGGCGGCGAGCCATCGTCGATCGCGGGACTGTAGGCCCATGTCATGTTGCGGTCAGAAGCGTGCCGGTGTCGGCATGCGCAGCGTCGCAACCGCGTCGGGTACGTTCTCCGGACACGTCTTGCCGGCAACCGATCCGTTCCGCACCGCCAGCGGTGTCACCCTGCGCTACGCCGGCTCCGGTCCGTTCACGCTGCGGGGCCCGCGCTCTGGCCGCGTCTACACCTGTAGCACCACAGGGGCTGCCGTGATTGTCGATCCGAGCGACGTCGATGCCTTGTTGCGCACACGGCTCTTCAAGCGAGAGGGCATTGTCAACTTGACAGGCCGCTGATGGGTTCCTTTAGGAAAAAGTTCCAGAGTTCCCGCGGGCTGACCTGATGTGTCTCCGCGTTCCGAAACTATGTAGCCCCTTGAACTGTCCGGATGCGAACTCGGCTTGGCCGCTATCAACTTGACCATTCGAATCCACCGATCAACGGCGCCGCAGTTGCACAACTGCGTGGCGCTTAACCGCCGGCCTTAGCCTGCTTCGCCTTCAACCGCTGCGCGGTCTTCTCGATACCGACGATGAAGCGGTTGTGTTTGCCGCGGGCGACCTCTTCGACGGCGTCGCGCACTGTGAAGTCGAACGACACCGCATTGCCGTCGACGCTTGCCAGCGTGGCGGTGATCTCCACCCACATGCCGAGCAGCGTCGCGCCGACGTGGTCGAGTTCGACCCGGGTGCCGACCGTGTCCTTGCCGGGATCGAGATGCTCCTTCACCAGGTCGCGGCAGCAGAACTCGATGTCGTAGAGCATCAGCGGCGTCGCATAGACACGGCACTCATCGCCCATGAAGCTGATCGTGCGCTCGCGGTCGATGTCGACGCGGCGGGTCAGGGTCAGTCCGGGCTTCAGCGTTTCGCTCATCGTGGGTCCTCGGGGGTCTCAGTGTCGATCTGAAAGCGAGGCAGCGTGAAGCCGCGCCTCGACGTAGTGGACCAGCGCCGTCGTCGCCCGTGCGCAGTTGCGGAAGACGCACACGCCCTGGTCCATCAGCCGCGCGGCCATCGCGTCGTACAGGCGACCGGCGTCGATAACGCCGATGACCGGCTTGTCGTTGCGCGCAACGATCGGCGGCATCAGCGCAACGGTGCTCGCCGGGTCATTGATGTCGTGGCCGGGCCGCAGCTGGCTCGACTCGAGCGCGCGCACCGCCGGCGCGGTCGGGTCGAGCGCGACCACCACCGCATCGACGTTCGCATCCCGCAGGAATGCCTCGGCGATCTGCAGATGGGCCTCGTCGTCGGCGCCGGGGTTGATGTCGATCGGATTGCCCGCCTCGACCAGCGCCTCCAGCCACTTGGCGGCGAGGATTTGCTTGATCCGCTCGATCGTCGCGGCTTCGAGTTGCCCCATCTGCATCGCGAAGCTGTCGGTCTCGATCGAATCGGCCATGCTGACCGCCTCGAACCCTGCGCCGCTGATCGCGCCGAGGCGATTGCCGCCGATACGCTTGCCGTGCAGCGCGCCGGCGATGTAGAAGAGATCGTCGAAGGTGGTCACATCGTCGGCGACCATCGCGCCGGCGTGGCGCACGATCGACTCGAACCGCGCATAGTCGCCGGCGTCCGAGGCCGTATGCCCCCGCGCCGCGCCGGCGCCAGGTGCGGCGCGGCCGGCCTTGTAGACCACCACTTGCTTGCCCAAGCGCACCGCGCGGCGGACGGCGCGGGCGAAGTCGAGCCCGTCGAGGTCCCGGAACCCCTCGACGTAGATGCCGATCGTTTCGATCTCCGGCCGCTGCCCGAAGTAGGTCAGCAGGTCGCCGTGCGTGAGATCCGTCTGGTTGCCCACCGCCAGCATGTAGCGCGGGTCGAGCCATGGGTTGTGCGACAGCCGCGTGATCATGAAGGCGCCGCTCTGGCTGACCATGACCGCGCTGCGTTCGGTTTTCTTCTGCGGTTTCGGCAACCGCTCGAGCGGGATGAACCACGAGTCGTAGCCGCCCGGATGCGAAACGACGCCGAGGCAGTTGCCGCCGAGGAATATTGGGCCGCCGCCCGCCTTGCCGTGCGCGGCGTTGATGCGGGCGGCCATCGCGGCGGCCGGCTCGCGGCTCCTCGCTGTTTCGCCCAGCCCCCCCGGAATCAGCATCACCGCATCGACGCTGTCGGTCTCGATGATCTCGTCGACCAAGGCGTAGACGGCGTCGGCATTGACGGCGACGATCAGCAGGTCAAGCTTGTGCGGCAGCGCGCGCAGGCTCTCGGCACAGCGCACGCCGTCGATTTCTGTCTCGCCCGGCCGGATGATCGTGATCCGTTCCTGCGGAAAGCCGCTGCCCACCAGGTTGCGCAGGATGATGCGGGCGAAGTTCATGCCAGTTGCCGATACGCCGACAATGCCCAGCAACTTGGGGTGTAACAGCTTGTCGATCTTTTCGATCGGCCGCGGCAGAGATCGGGCAATCGGCGCGCCGATTGAGCAGTGCGCAGTTGCGACTCCGAGCGAGGTGCCGGCGCAGACGCAATCGAGCTCGATCTTGCACAGCGCGAAGCGCGCGCTCGGTGCACCCGCCGGGTGCGCTTTGGCGAGAGCGAGTAAGGCGCCGAAGCAGGTCTCGAGCAGCGGTCCCGGAACCGGCATGCCGTTGCGGTGCGCGATAGCGACGAGCCTCTGGTAGGCGACCGTGCGCCGGAACAACCGCAGGAAATCCGCCGCGTCGGTCAGCGCCGCGGCGGCGTGAACGGTGCCGCGGCCACGGCGGAAATTGCGCTCGTCGAGGGTCGCATCGACTCCGCCCGCTCCGGCCGACAGCACGAGCCCGAATTCGCGCGTGTTCTCGAGCTTGATGCACAGATCCACAGACGCCTGCGTACGCGGTTCGCCGGCGTGGAATGCAACGCCGAAGCTCGCGAGCAGCGACGAGATCTCGGGCGCAGAAAGGTCCATACGCCCCTCGCCGGCGGCGCGCTCGAGAATTACTGTGGCCGCGGCGAGGTCCGGGACACTGCGCGAACGATTCACAAGAGCGCTCCATGCGTGGCGTTGTCGCCAGCGCCGCTTTCGCGGGCACCGGGTCGATTTGCTCCATCGATCAGAAATGCTGGCGACAAGTTGCACTGCCTCACGATTTACTGGCTCCGTTGTTCGACGCCCAGGCTTTTACTGCACAGCCGCGGCGCGGGCAGGCACGTCGAGCCCGGCCTTGTGCGCGAGCCGCGCCCACCCCTCGTCGATTTCGGCCTGCAGGGCCTCGATCTCGTCCGGCTGCAAATGCCGGTAGCGCCGCTGCAGCGACAGGTAGTCGCTGACCGGACGCGGCTTATCGCGGTGATTGAGCGTCCAGGTGCGGCCGTTCTCCACTTCGTACAGCGGAAACGCGCCGCACTCGACCGCGAAACGCGCGGCGAGCAGGCCGGCGTCATCGGGCAGGCCCCAGCCATCCAGGCACGGAATCAGCAACGTGATGATGCGCGTGCCACGGATCTCCTTCGCCTTGCGCACCTTGGCGAGCAGGTCGGGCAGGTGGCCGACGCTGGCGGTGGCCACGTACGGCACTTCGTGCGCGGCCATGATCTCGGTCAGGTTCTTCTTGCGCGAAGTCTTGCCGGCCGGCGTCGAACCCGTCTTCGCGAAATGCGGCGTCGACGAGGACTTCTGCGCGCCGGTGTTCATGTAGCCCTCGTTGTCGAAGCAGAAGTAGATGAAGTCCTCGTTGCGCTCGGCGGCCGAGGACAGGCACTGGAAGCCGATGTCGTAGGTGCCGCCATCGCCGGCGAAGACGACCACCTGCGTGTCGCGCTTGCCCTGCGCGTCGAGCGCGCGGCGCAGGCCAGAGGCTGCAGCAGCGCTTGCTTCGAGCGTGGGCTGGTATACCGGGATCTTCATCGACGAGTACGGTTGCGGCCCGGCGATGATCGCCATGCACGACGGCGGGATCACCGCCATCGTGTTCGGCCCCAGTGTGGCCAGGATGTGGCGCGCCGACAGCGCATCGACGCAGCCGGGGCAGGCGGCGTGGCCCGAGCACAGCAGCGGATCTTCGTGCAATTCAAGCTTGATCATGTCGTTCACCTCAGCCAGACCGAGTGCGGCTGCGACTCGCTTTGTGCTGCTACCCGCACAAACTCGGCGACCTTTTGCGGCGAAACGTTGACGCCGCCGACCCCGGACAGATAGCCGTGGATGCGCGGTGCGCCTAGCATGCCGTACAGCGCGGCACGCAGTTCCTGGTGCAGCACGCCGCCGGCACCGGGCGAATGATTGCGGTCGAGTACGACGACATCCGGCACGCCGGCGAGCGCTTCGCACAATGCTCGCACCGGCAGCGGGCGGAAGAGCCGGACCTTCAGCAAACCGACCGGCTCGCCGGCCTCACGCAATGTATCGACCGCTTCGCGCACCGTGCCGCACATGCTGCCCATCGTCACGATCACCGTCTGCGCACCATCGCAGCGATAGCGCTCAAGCGCACCGCCATGGCTGCGGCCAGTCAGGAGCGCCCACTCGCGATCGATTTCATCTGCGATTGCCGGCACCTCGCCCATCGCCGTCTCGATATCCTGACGATGGCGATAGAACATGTCCTGGCTGACCACGTTGCCCCATGACTCGGGCTTGTTTGTATCGAGCCGATGCTCCGGTGCGTACGCGGGCAGAAAGCGGTCAACGACCTGCTGCGGTGGAATCGCCACCGGCTCGAGCGCGTGCGAGACGTAGAACGCGTCGTGACTGATCATCGCCGGCAATCGCACCCGCTCGGCGATGCGGAAGGCATGCAGCGTCGTGTCCAGCGATTCCTGCGCGCTTTCCGAATAGAACTGGATCCAGCCGGTGTCGCGCTGGGCCAGGCTGTCGGTCTGGTCGGGCCAGAACGCCCACGGCGAGGCGACCGTGCGATTGATGTTGGCCATCACGATCGGCGCCCGCGCGCCCGCCGCGTAGTGCAGCAGCTCATGCATCAGCAGCAGGCCCTGCGAGGCGGTGGCCGTGAACACGCGCACGCCGGCCAGCGAGGCCGGGATGCAGGCGGCCATCACTGAGTGTTCGGACTCGGGCGTGATGATCTCGGCGTCGAACTCGCCCGCGGTCTGAAATTCGGTGAGCTTCTCCATCACCGGCGTCTGCGGCGTGATCGGATACAGCGGCACGACCTTCGGCCGCGCCAGCCTGGCGGCCCAGGCGAACGCATGGTTGCCGGTCAGCAGTACCCGTTCCGCTTCATCGGCGGCGCGTTCCAAAGCACGCAGCTCGTCGCGCGCGTTCATTTGGATTCCTCAACCATCTTCATCGATCCGGTCGGGCACTCCTTGACGCAAAGGCCGCAGCCCTTGCAGTAGTCGGTCAGCACCAGATAGCCCGCGCCGTTGCGCTTGACTGCGAGATCAGGACAGTAGGTGACGCAGTTGTCGCAGAAGATGCAGGTGCCGCAGGAGAAGCAGCGCGCGCTTTCCGCCAGCGCCCGGTCAAGATCGAAGCCGAGCTGCACTTCGAGCTCGCTCGCAATGCGCTGCGCGGCCGCGAGCCTTGGTTCGGCCGCGCGCGGCCGCTTCGGGTAGTAAAAGGTGCTGATCGCGCCGAGCGGCACCAGCGGCTCGTCCCATGCCGGCGTCACGTCGCTGCCGCCCAGCGCACGCTCGATCGCGAGGGCGGCGCGCTTGCCCATGCCGACGGCCTCGGTGACAAAGCGCGCCATGCTCGCCAGATCGCCGCCGGCATAGACGCGCTCGGCGCTGGTCGCCTGGCCGCCATCGACATTAAGCAGATTGCCTTTGGCCGTGAGACCGGCGAACGGCACCAGATCGGGATCCTGGCCGATCGCCGGCACGACCGCATCGGCAGTGAGCGAAAAGTAGCTGCCGGCAACCGGCGTGACGGTGAACCGTCCCCGCTGCGCCCCGGGCTCGAAGCGCACGCGAACGCAGTCGAGCCGCAGACCGGCGCTCGATTCCCTGCCCACCGCTGCGAGCATCGCCCCGTCGACGAGCGTGACGCCCTCCTCCAGGGCCTCGAGCACTTCTTCGCGTTGCGCCGGCATCTGCGAGCGCGCTTCGAGCGCGACGATGGTCACCTCGTGGCCCGCGCGGCGGGCGCTGCGCGCAACGTCGAGCGCGGCGCTGCCGCCGCCGATGACCACAATGCGCCGGCCGAGTGCGGGCCGTTGGCCACAATTCGACCGCGCCAGGTACTCGGCGCCATCCATCACCCACGGGCGTGTGTAGTCGAGTTCCGGCAGCCGCTTCTGCCGCCGCGCGCCGACGGCGAGATAGACGGCATCGAACTCGTTGCGCAGCCGCTGCAGATCTGCGGATGTCGACAGCGGCTCGCCGCAGCGCACCTCGATACCGAGGGCGACGATGCGGGCAATCTCGCCATCGAGCACGCTGCGCGCCAGCCGGTACGGCGGGATGCCGTAGCGCATCAGGCCGCCGAGTTCCGGCTGCGACTCGAACAACGTGACGTGGAAGCCGCGGCGGCGCAATTGATAAGCGGCCGACAGCCCCGAAGGGCCGCCGCCGACCACTGCGATGCGGCCACTGCGTTCCAGCACCGGCGGCGCAAAGGACCAACCCTCGGCGAGCGCCAGGTCACCGACAAAGCGCTCGAGTCGACAGATGGCCAGCGATTCGTCGAAACCGGCGCGGTTGCACGCCGCCTCGCACGGGTGGTGGCAGATACGGCCGGCAATCGCCGGGAACGGATTGTGCCGCGTCAGGATGTCCCAGGCGCCGCGAAAGTCGTGCGCCCGCGCGCGGCCGATCCACTCGGCGATGTCACCGTTGACCGGGCAGGCGCCGTGGCACGGCGACGGCGCATGGATGTGCTGCGGCAGCGCCGCGCGCCAGGTGCCGGTCTTGAAGACTTCGGTCGAGCCGGTGGTCCAGATCGGCGGCATCGGCGCATTCATCGTGCCCCCTTCACCCCTGCGAGCTGTTCGCCTAACGGGAAGCGAGCGCCTCTGGGCGGCCGGGCGGCATTCATGCCGCCTCCTTCTGCGATCTGCCGCTGAACAACGCGTCGACCCGGCGATAACCTTCCGCACAAGCGGCGATGTTTTCATCGTGCAGCTTGGGCGCTTCTGCGGTCAACGTGTGCGTCAGCACGTCGAGCGAGGGCGCCTCGATCGCCCGCGCGAAAGCGCCGAGCAGGGCCGAGTTGACGATGCGGCCAAGCCCGTTGCGGCGCGAGATCGCAAGGCCGTCGACCGGAATGACCTGGAAGCCGGGCAGCGTGCGTGCGTACTCGTCGGCGCTTTTCTCCGAGTTGACGACGATCAGCGTTTCGGGACGCGCCACGGCCAGCAGCGGTGCCTGCAGCAGGCTGGCATCGAAACACAGGATCGCGTCGGCCTGCTCGATGTCACAGCGCAGGCGGATCGGCTTTTCGTCGACGCGGATGAACGAGTTCACCGGTGTGCCGCGCCGTGCACCGCCATAACTGGAAAACGCCTGCACCTGCTTGCCGGCGGCAAAGAAGGCGGTCGCCAGCAGATTGCCTGCCGTCTGCGCCCCCTGGCCGCCGCGTCCCTGGATGAGAATCTGCAGCACGTGCTTGTCTCCTCGACGTCGCCACCTGGCCCGGTCACCTCAAGTTTCAAGCGGGAGACCGGCAGGAAAATGGCTTCCTGCGCGTCAATCTAGGCCGAGTCTCGCCATTGGTCGAATTGATTGTCAGAATCCGCAATATTCACCAAACGGATAGCCGCCGGACGATGAACTTCCGCCACCTCGACCTGAACCTGCTGCGCGTGCTGGCCACCGTCTATCGGGCCGGCTCGGTCACGCGCGCCGGCGAACAGCTTGCACTGTCGCAGCCTGCCACCAGCAACGCGCTGGCCCGGCTGCGCGAATTCTTCAGTGACGAGTTGTTCGTGCGTTCCCCACGTGGCCTGCATCCGACCCATACCGCGCAGCGCATCGTGCCGGCGGTGATCGCGCATCTGCAGGCACTGGAATCCACCGTACTGTCGGCCGAGCCGTTCGACCCGGCGGTCAGCAGCGCGCACTGGCGGCTGTCGCTGTCGGACCTTGGCGAAATCCTGTTCCTGCCGCCGTTAGCGCAGGCGCTGCGCACCGATGCACCGAACTGCCAGTTGTCCAACGTTGCAGTTGCCGCCGGCGAAGTCAGTGCGGCGCTCGAGGCACGCGACATCGACATCGCTGTCGGCATCCTGCAATCGGGGCATCGGGGCATCGCGCACGAAACCCTGTTTCGCGAACGCTTTGTCGGCATCACCGCACTCGGCTGGACGCCGCCGGTCGGCCGCGCCGGCAAAACACTGTCGGCCGCGCAGCTTGCAAGATCTGCACTGGCCGTGGCCACACCGACAGCCACCGTGCACGGCAGCGTCGAGGCACGACTCAAACAGCTGAAACTCGCCGATCGCGCGGTCGTGCATGCCCGGCATTTCGGCGCCTTGCCGGAACTGGTCAGCCGCACCGACCTGCTGGCAATCGTGCCGCGGATGTTCGCCGAATCCCTGGCACCGCGCTACGCAGTGCGCATCTGGGAACTGCCCGACGTGGCGCCGAGCTACGAAGTGCGGATGCTGTGGCATCCGTCGGCCAACGGCGACGCGGCGCACGTTTGGCTGCGCGCTTTGCTCAAGCGGCTTTTCGGGCGCAATGGACAACGCGCTGTCGAGTCTCGGCGATCGCGCGGTTAGGCGTATCGTGTGTCAGCGATGCGGTGCCGGCGATCTCTAGGCAGTGCATCGACAGGCGGCGAACTTGTTGCATCAACCCATTTAAGGCCGGGCTGGCCCGGGAAAGGAAGTGCAGCATGCGCCGCCGATCACTTTTCCTGGCCACGGCAGGGCTGCTCGGCGTGCCCGCGCTGCGGCAAGACGCAAACGCGCAGACGATTCCGAAACTCGCCCGCGTCGGCTGGATCGGCACGCGCTCGGCCAAAAAGGACATCTACCAGTCATCCCTGCGTGAAGGTCTGCTCGAGAAAGGCTGGGTCGAAGGCCGCAATCTCGTGATCGAATGGCGCTGGGGCGAGCGCGAGCAGGCGCGCGAACTCGTCGACGAACTGGTCCAGGCCAAGGTCGACGTCCTGGTCTCGACCGGCGCGATCTCGTTTCCGGTCGCGGCCGCCTCCGGTTCAGTTCCTCTCGTGTTCGTGATCGCCGGCGATCCGGTCGAGGCGCGTTTCGTATCGAGCCTGGCCCGTCCCGCAGTCAATCGCACTGGACTGACCCTGCTCGCCTACGAACTGATCGGCAAGCGACTCGAGATCCTGCAGAGCGCCCTGC
The DNA here is from genome assembly GCA_041611275.1 of Burkholderiaceae bacterium. Classification (GTDB taxonomy): domain Bacteria; phylum Pseudomonadota; class Gammaproteobacteria; order Burkholderiales; family Burkholderiaceae_F; genus JADJWR01. The sequence continues at coordinate 503 of JBFINI010000025.1, read as the reverse complement.
TGACCGTGACGCGCGTCGCCTATCTGATCAACATGCGGCACCCAGGCGCACACTCCGAGATCAAGGAGGCGGTCCAGGCCGCGCAACGGCTGGGGCTGGCGCTGCAGCACGTGCCGGTGGAAACGGACACCGACTTCAGCGCCGCGTTCGAGGCAATTGCACGCGACGGCGCGCAGGCCATCGTGACCTCAGCCGACGGGCTGATCTCGCTGAAGATCGAGAGCATCGCGGAGTTTGCGGCCCGGCGCCGCCTGCCCGCCGTTTCCGGCTGGGGCGAGTTCGCCGCGGCCGGTTTCCTGATGACCTACGGCCCCAGCGTACGCGGCACGTTCCGCTATCTGGCGACCTATGTCGACAAGATCCTGCGCGGTGCGAAGGCGGCCGACCTGCCGGTGGAATTCCCACCGAAGGTCGAACTGGTGATCAACCTGCGCACGGCGAAGGCCCTCGGCATCAACCTGCCGGCGACGTTGCGGGCGCGCGCCGACGAACTGATCGAATAG
>JBFINI010000024.1:0-15556 GCA_041611275.1 Burkholderiaceae bacterium | reverse complement strand
CTGCGTCACGCCAACGGGTATTCGAGCTATCTGGAAGTGCTCGACGCGCAGCGCAATCTGCTCGATGCCGAGCGCGCGCAACTCAACGCACTGCGCGACTGGCAGGTGGCGCTGGTGAGTCTTTACAAGGCGCTCGGCGGAGGCTGGTCGATGCCGGCACAGGCCGCGAACCGGTAGCTGTCGCCGATCGCACTTTGCGCACGCTGAAACGCCGGGCCCGACATGAAACGGTCGCGCGACTTCTTCCGAGCGGACGTCAAGGCACGTGGCCGATCGCCTGGCCAGTGACATACGCGCAGTCAGGCGGCAGCAAGCGAGCCGAAGGTCGTCGGTGGCGCGGCCGGCACGGGGCGAGCGGCGAACGTCAGCCCGCTGGTTCGATGTTCTGGTTCACGCGGAAGAAGTTCTTCGGGTCGTACTTCTTCTTCACCGCCTGCAGCCGCTCGTAGTTGGCGCCGAAGGCGGCCTTGATGTCCTTGCGGTCGGCGTCTTCGCCGAGGAAGTTGAGCAATACCGCGCCGCTGGCGAAGGGTTCGAGCGCGCTGGCCAGGCTGCGCGTCCAGGCGATGTTCTGCTCCGACTGCGCGGCATCGGTCCATTGCGTGAGCACGCCGATGTCGTACTCGGCGGCGCGGTGCGCGAACGCGGTGTCGGCATTACCGACGCGACTCGCCGCACCGCCGTAGTACTCGACCGCGATGCCGGTCAGCGGCGAAGGCGCGCGGTTGGCATGCTCGACGATGGCGGCGATTGCCTCGTCGGTCAGTTTCGACAGGAAAGCAGACTTCCAGTAGTTGTGGTTGCCGCTCGGAAACGCGTCGTCGAGCAGGCGCTGCATCTGCGGAAACGGCATCGGCTGCAGCGCGTCCATCAGCGGCGCGCCGAACGATTTCAGCGGCTGCAGTACGCGCTCGCCTTCGGCCAGATCGCCGCAGTAGCACGCGGCCATGGCGATCGCCGGCACGCCGTCGGGGGTGGTCATCAGCACCGCATAGGCGGTCAGTTCCTCTGGCGCCGACTCGACGAAGGCGCGATAAAAGCGCAGCACCTCGGCCGCCTTGTCGCGCGGATGAACGACCATGCCGCCGAGGATCGTGCTCACCGGGTGCAACTGAAACTCGAACGAGGTCACCACGCCGAAGTTGCCGCCGCCGCCGCGCAGCGCCCAGAATAGATCCTTGTTGCGCGTGGCGCTGGCGACGATCGGTTTGCCGTTGGCGCGCACGAGGTCGAACGACAGCACGTTGTCGCAGGTCAGGCCGTGCTTGCGCACCAGCCAGCCGACGCCGCCGCCCAGAGTGAGTCCGGCGATGCCGGTCTTCGAGATCACCCCGGTGGGAACCGCCAGGCCGAAAGCGTGCGTTTCGCGATCGACGTCGCCGAGCGTTGCTCCGGCCTGCACGCGGGCCCGCTTTTTCCTGGCATCGACATGGATGCCTTTCATGCGCGAGCAGTCGATGACCAGGCCACCGTCGCACAACGCGCGGCCACCGACGTTGTGCCCGCCACCGCGGATCGCCACCAGAATCTTGTTCTCGCGGGCGAAATTCACCGCCGCGATCACGTCGGCCACGCCCGAGCAGCGGGCGATGAGGCCGGGGTGCTTGTCGATGCTGGCATTCCAGATCCTGCGCGCCGCGCCGTACGACGCGTCTGCGGGGCGGATCGCTTCGCCGCCAAACGCGGCCTGGAACGCTTCGATCCGATCGGCGGCGATGGCTGCGCCGCGGGTGCTGACAAGATCTGAACTGCTCATGGGTTTCCTCCTGGCGAGTCCGCTCTGAAACGACTGCAGAGGCAAAGGCAGCTGCGCGCAGCGGCGCAATCAACACGTGAGGCTAGACGCGATCCGAATCGATATCAATCCGCAATTGCCGTCGCGCGCCTGCGCCTGAATTCCCGCAAGGCCCAGATGCCGATCAGGACCGGGTAATAGATAGCCAAGAATATCCAGAGAAACAGCAGGAGCGCGACAAAGAGCATGTTCCCGTTGGCGCCGAATGACTCCGCAAAGAACATGCATACCGTCAGCGTTGCGGCGGGCCCCAGAAGAAGCACCAGCTTCCGGGCCACTCCCGGGCGCATGTTGTAGGCGAGCAGGAAGGTCAATGCCACGCCGAGAATCGGCAGAAAGGTTCCTAATAGCTGCCACATGCGCGCCGATCGTGCGTGGAAGTTTGCGATGCCAGCTTCAGTCAATGCGCAACAGCACGACGCGGTCGTTGTAGGTATCGATGACCCAGACGTAGGGTGCGCGCGCGAGCACGGCTTCGGGTTTGTAGAACTCGACCGCGCTGCGGCCGCGCTTGCCGGTGCCGAGCACGCCGAGCGGCTGGTGCGCTCGATCGAGCAGCAAGATGCGGTGATTGTCTTCATCGGCAAGCCAGATCCGATCGCCGTCGAAGGCGAGATACTTCGGTTCGCTCAATTCGAGCGCTGCGCCAAATGTGGTGCGGTGCCTGAATTCGGCATCGAATACCCGCACTCGGTCATTGCCCGAGTCGACGACATAAATGCGGCCGTCGGGCGCCGACTCGACGTCGTGCGGACGCGCGAACTCGCCATCGCGCGAGCCGCGGCTGCCCACCGTACGCTCGAGCCAGCCGTTGCGAAACACCCTCAGCGTGGCGCCGCGCGTGTTGCTGACGAGCACCCGGCCATCGGCCATCACCGCGACACCCTCGGGACCTGACAGCCCTTTCAGTTCGCCGACCTGTTTAGCCTGCCCACCCTTGACCTCGTAGATGGCGATCCGGTCGTTGCCGATGTCGGCGACCAGAAGGCGTCCGGCCCGGTCGAATACCGCATCGTGCGGGTAGGCAAGCTCGCCCTCGCCGAACGTGCCGGCGAGCTCCAGCGTCATCGCCTCGAGGACGCGCATGCGATTGCCGCGCATGTCGGTGACAAAGATCAGCTTGCCGTCTGGCGAGAAGGCTGCGTCGTGTGGCTGCGAAAGACCGCCCGCAAATTCGGCAAGTTGCGTGGCCTTGAGCAGCGGCTGCGCCGTTGCCAACGGCGCCAGCAGGACACGCAAGGCAGCGACGATCGTGCGCATTGTGTAAACCTCGGAAATCTTGCGGTTCAGTTGGCCTGAATTTCACCCAGCACGCGCGGCGTTTCCGAGCCGTTCAGTTCAAACAGGGAGCCGCCTCCGGAGACCGTGCCCCGGCCGGTAAGCGCGCTGACCGTGACCTGGTGTGTGACCAGGATGACTGGTGGCCCATCGACAGGGAGTTCGGCAAGGAACTTGCGCAAGGCCGAGAGATTCGCATCGCGATTCTGCGGTCGCCCGAAGAACGAATTAAGCGCCGGCAGTTCCACGGGCGGTCCGAGCTTCAACAACCGCGCGGTTTCGAGGCAGCGGCACCATTGGCTTGAATAGACTTTCGCCTGCGTCACGCCGGACTTGGCCAACCGCGCGCCGAGTTCGGCAGCCTGTGCCCGTCCGGCGTCGTCGAGGTTGCGCTGCGTTGAGCAGTCATTGAGTTTGAAATTCGGCGGGTCACCGAAGCCCGGTGCGTTGGCGTGACGCAGCATCAGCATGCGCCCGGGTCTGGCAAGTTCCGCCAACGGCACCGTCTCGGCCGCCCGGGCAGGGAGGTCAAAAAAGACAAAGCAGGCTGTCAACACGCCAGCGACTGTCCGGCGCAGCGCGAGTGGAGCAATCACTGCGATGGCCGAAACGAAATTCCTTCCCGCCTGACGCAGACCGCGGGTCGCGTTGGCAGTAACCGTGATGGCCTCCGGCGCGCGCAAGCGCATCGAATCCTCCTCCAACAAGAAAAATCGCCGAGCGCGGAACAATCTACTCCGCTTCTCCGCAAGGTGTTCAGATGCCGCCGATGCAGCGAGCGGGGTGGTACGCCAGACATGCGCGGTCGCCGTTGATGCGGCGGCGGCGCTTGCCAGGATTCGCACGTTCGCGCATGGCAATGCACTTACGTACTGCAATCGGCCGACGACGAGGCGTATCGGTAGAAGTCGGCGCCGCGGCGCGCCGATCCGCTCCCGCTGCCGATCGCTGGCAAATCGCTGCGCCGACAGTCAGGTCTGCTCGACGCGTATCGCCTCGTCGGCGAACGGCACCAGCAGCGGCGGGCCGTCAGTCGATGCGTCCAGCCAGCGTGCGTAGTCGGCCGCGCCAACGATCACCGGCATGCGGTCGTGCAGCGGTGCAATCGCCGCATTGGCGGCGCAGGTGATGATGGTGTAACTCGGCACACCGGCGCCGCCTTCGCGGTCCTGCCACCATTCCCACAGACCGGCCAGCGCGAACAGTGGCTCGTCGCGCAGCGAGATGCGCCATTTGATCCGGTGGCCCTTTTCACCGCTCCACTCGAAGAAGGCGTTGACGGGCACCAGGCAGCGGCGTTTGCGGAACGCGCCGCGAAAGGCCGGCAGCTTGGCGACCGTTTCGCTGCGCGCGTTGATGCAGCGGTTGCCGAATTTCAGATCAGGCGCCCAACCCGGCACCAGTCCCCAGCGCGCCAGCAGGCAATCGCGCGCGCCGTGTTCGTCCAGCCGCACGACCGGCCCCATGTTGGTCGGCCGCCAGTCGGTGTTCGGCGCGAACTCGGGCACCGCCGGCACGCTGAACTTGGCGCGGATCGCCGCCGGGTTGTCCGACAGGTCGTAACGGCCGCACATGCGCTGACGGTTCCCGCGTCCGCTTACCGCCGATAGCGGCTGCTGATCAGGGCCAGCGCGCGCGCGCGGGCCGCCGCCAGCTCGGCGCCGCTGCGCACGTTGAAACCGAGGTCGACCAGCAGCCCGTCGCGCAGCGAATAGATCCAGCCGCTGACAGTGAGATCGGCATCGCGCTGCCAGGCCTCGCGCACGATCGTCGATTCGCACACATGGCCGGCCTGCTCGAGTACGTTCAGCTCGCCCAGCAGGTTGACCTGGTCTGCCGCATCTTCGACGGCGTCGATCATCGTTGCGTATTTCTGCCGGACATCCTGCAGGTGGCGCAGCCAGTGCTCGGCCAGCCCAGTGGCCGAGCATTGCAGCGCCATTCTCACGCCGCTGCAACCGTGATGGCCGACGACGATGATGTTCTTCACGTGCAGCAGGTCGACCGCGAAGTCGATCACCGACAGGCAGTTCAGGTCCGTGTGAACGACAAGGTTGGCGACGTTGCGGTGGACGAAGACCTCACCCGGTGCCAGGCCGGTGATCTGGTTGGCCGGCACGCGGCTGTCTGAGCAGCCGATCCACAGGTATTCCGGGCTCTGCTGGCCGATCAGCTTGGCGAAATATTCCGCGTCGCGCTCGAGCTCGTGCCGGGCCCAGTGGCGATTGTTGTCGAGCAGGCGTCGCAGGCGGTCGGTCACGGTGGCGCGCGGTCAACTCCGCGGTTAGCTCCGCGGTTTAGCTCGGATCCCGGCAGGATACGTCCATCGGCCACCCATCTGCAGCCGCCGATGTAGATTTGCGCTGCCGGTCCGCTGCCTGCAGGCAGCGCCGCAAGCGTTGGTATTCAGAAGACCAGGAGTTGTGCATGAACGAGCAAATGTCGGATGGGCTTTCGCAGCGCTTGCGCCGGAACCGCATCACTCGCCGCGACGTGCTGTGGCTGCTCGGGGCCGGCGTCGCGGCGAGCAGCCTGTCGGGCTGCGCGACCTCGCCGGTGACGGGCGAACGAATCCTGGTTGGCATGAGCGAGGCGCAGGAACGCAGCATCGATGCCGAAGTTGCCCCGCACCAGTTCTCGCAGGACATGGGCGCGGTGCAGGACGAGGGTGTCAACCGCTACGTGGCCAGCCTCGGCGATCGCGTGGACGATCTGACCCACCGGCCGCAGATGCCGTATTCGTACCGCGTGCTGAATGCCAACTACATCAACGCCTACACCTTTCCCGGCGGCGCGATGGGGGTGACCCGCGGAATCATGACCGAGTTGAATGACGAGGCCGAACTGGCCGCGCTGCTTGGCCACGAGATGGGCCACGTTAACGCCCGCCACGCGGCACAGCGGCAGGGCCAGGGGATGCTGGCGCAGGCGGCGGTGGTCGGGCTGGCCGCGGCCACCGCTGACACGAACTGGGGTGGCCTGGCCACGGTGGCCGGTCAGATCGGCGCCAGCGCGCTGCTGTCTTCGTACTCGCGTGACAACGAGCGCGAGGCCGATGCACTCGGCCAGGAGTACATGGTCAAGGCGGGCTATCCGGCCAGCGGCATGACACGGCTGCACGGCCTGCTGGTGCGCGAGGCGAAGGAGAAACCGTCACTGCTCGAGACGATGTTCTCGTCACACCCGATGAGCAGCGAACGGCTGGCCACGGCGCAGCGGCTGGCAGAGACCCAGTACGCGCAGAGTCTGAAGGCCGACCCGCAGCGCGAGCGCTTCATGGACAACACGGCCGGTCTGCGCCGGCTGAAGCCGGCGATCGACGCCTGCAAGAACGGCGAGATGGCGATGGCGCGCAAGCAACTGCCGGAGGCACAGGGTCAGTTTTCTTCGGCGCTGAACGTCGCGCCGCGGGACTACGCGGCCAACGTGCTGATGGCTCGCTGCCTGTCAGCGCAGGGCCGGCAGAAGGATGCGATTCGCTACGCCGACGCGGCGCGCGCCATCTATCCGCAGGAAGCGCAGGCGCACAAACTGGCCGGCGTGCTCAAGCTCGCCGATGGCAATCCCGGCGCGGCACTGCGCGACTTCGAGCAGTTCGACAGGCTGTTGCCGGGCGATCCCGGCGTTGCATTCCTGAAGGGTGTCGGCTTCGAGGCCGACGGCAACCAGCGCGCCGCGGCCGAGAACTACGCGCGCTTCCTGCGCGCTGGCGCGCAGGGTAAGCCAGCCGAATACTCGATGAGTCGCCTGAAGGCCTGGGGTTACCTACGCTGAGCGACCCGACCGTGGCGCTGGCAGGCGAACAGGCGCGCCGCTTCGTTCGCCCGGACGGCGTCGCCATCGCCTACCGGTGCACGCCCGCGCGCCGGTCGGACGCGAAGGCGCCCACGCTGCTGCTGCACGGTCTGGCCAGCAACCTGTCACGCTGGTCGGAGTTCGTCGAGCGCACTTCGCTGAACCAGGCGCGCGAGCTGATCCGCGTCGACCTGCGCGGCCATGGCGATTCGCCGACGCGCGGATCGATCAATCTGGAGCTGTGGTGCGATGACCTGCTGGCCCTGCTCGATGGCGAGCGGCACACGCGTGCGCTGTTGATCGGCCACAGTCTCGGTGCGCAGGTGGCGCTCGCCCTGGCGGCGCTTGCGCCGCAACGCGTGGCCGCGCTGGTGCTGATCGATCCGGTGTTCCGGCCGGCGCTGCGCGGCAAGTGGAAGTGGTTGGCCCGCGCCGCGCCGCTGTTTCGCCTGGCCGTGTTGCTGGTGCGCGCTGCCAACTCGCTCGGGATGCGCCGCCGGCAGCTCGAGACGCTCGACCTGCGCGCGCTCGACAAACTGGCGCGTGAGTCTCTCGGTTCGCCGCAGGCCGAGGCGGAATTCATCCGCCGTTACAGCTCGATGCGCGCCGACCTGCGCTCGTTTCGCACCGCGCACTACCTGCAGGAGCTGATCGAGATGTTCCGGCATGTAGCGGCGCCCGAGTCGATCGCCGCGCCGACGCTGGTGCTGCTGTCCACCGGCGCCACCTTCGCCGACCTGGCGCAGATGCAGTCCATCGCCGCGCAGTTTCCGCGGGGCCAGGTGCGAACGATCGACTGCCATCACTGGCCGCTGACCGAGCGGCCCGACGAAGTGCGGCGGATCATCGAAGACTGGAGCGCGGGCGTCGACTGACCGGCGCCGTGGCGGTGCTCGGCGAGCCGCGCGCAGGCAGTCTAGGTGCGCTCGGTCCTGAGCAACGGCGCCAGCGCCCGCAGCCCGAGCGCCGGGCCGATCGCCAGCCACGGCAGCAGCATGCCCAGCGGCCAGTCCTGTGCCAGACGTGTGAACAGCTCGATGCTGACGATGCTGATCGCAAAGCCGATGCAGTTGACAAAGGTCAGCACGCTGCCGACGGCGTCGCGCGGCGAATTCAGCGCGGTCAGGGTCGAGAATTGCGGCGAATCGCCGACCACCGTGATGCCCCAGATCAGCAGCCAGGCGATGAACAACGGCAGCGGCGCAGTCAGCAGCAGCGGCGCCAGCACACAGCACAAGCCGCTCGCTGCCAGCTGGGATGCCGCCACCGGCGCACTGCCGAAACGGCGCACCAGCAGACCGCCAATGGCGCAGCCCAGAAAGCCGATACCGATCACCGCGAACGCCATCGCCGAGACCTGCGCTTCGGCCAGACGCGTGGCGATGATCGTCGGCACCAGCACCCAGCACGCGTACAACTCCCACATGTGGCCGAAATAGCCGAAGGCGGAGGCGCGCACCTTGCGGTCAGTCCAGATCACGGCCAGCGCCTGCGGCCGGATGCGCGCCGCCCGCGGCGCCGATGGACTGTCAGGCACCAGTGCGTGCATCAGCAGGCCGCCGACCGCGGCGATCAGCGACACCGCGAACATCACCGTCTGCCACGGCCAATGCGTGCCGAGCGCGCGCAGGCCATGCGGCGCGGCCGTGCCAACGACCAGCGCGCCGACGAGTAACCCCAGCGCGGCGCCGAGGCCACGCGTGTACCAGCCGGCGGCGATCTTCATGCCGACCGGATAGATTCCAGCGAGAAAGAAACCGGTGGCGAAGCGCAGCAACAGCAACAGCTCGAACTGCCGATCGAGCAATGCACCAGCGGCATTGCACCCGGCGCCGGCCAGCGCGCACAGCAGGAAGACCTGCCGCGGCGAGAAACGATCGGCAATCGTCAGCACCGCGAACACCAGGGTGCCGCTGATGAAACCGAACTGCACCGCGGAGGTCAGCGTGCCGACCGCTGCCGCTGGCAATTGCCAGTCGCGCTGCAAATCGGGCATCACCGCATTGATCGCGAACCACAACGAGGTGCCGGCCAGCTGCGACAGCACGATCGTCGGCAGGATGCGTGCGGGGACGTTGTCGTGAGCGGCCATAGTCGAAACTCCTGGCACGACTGTACGCCGCACCGGATGCCATTTCATGGACGATCAGAGGAATGCCGCATTGCACCGTCATCGCCGTGGCTTGAGCCGGCGGTGCCGTTGCGATTCTGTTCTTCGAGGTAATCGCTGCGGCCCTCGCCGCTCGCGCGGCGGCGAGTTGAGACGATCATGAATCTGTGACGGCACGCTGAAGCAGCGCGCCGTCACCCGCGTTCACCTCAGGCGGAAAAAACGAACCGCGTCCCCGTTGAGGAGCGGACGAATTTGTCCGGTGACTCAGTCTGCACCAGGCTGACGAACGCTTCGCCCGAGCAGTGCATCGGTATCAGGACGTCGGGGTTGATCTTCTTCAGTTCGTCGAGCGTCTGGCGCTGATACTCGAGCGGATGCGGTGCCAGGTGGAAGCCGCCGAGAACTGCGTGCACCTTGTCCGTGCCCGCGACGCGCATTGCCGCCCGGACCGAATTGACGATGCCGCGATGACCGCACGAAGTCATCACCACCAGGCCGCGGCCCTTGAGGTGATAAGCCATCGCCTGTTCGTGCTCGAAGTCATCCGGCGCCAGTGTCAGGTTGCGCTTGGCCTCTGGCAGCTTCTCGGGGGAGCAGCCGAGTGCACCCTGCATGCCCACGCTCATCCGGGTCGGCGACAACACGCGCTCGAACGACTGGCGAGCGATGGTGCCTGTCGTAAATCCATGATCGGCGATCAGCGACGGGCGTCCGGCGAAGGTCGCTGTCAGTCCGGCGGCGCGGATCGCTTCGCGATCAAGCGCGCCGAAACTGCCCGCTTCGCCGGGCACATTCAGCTCACGGGTGCAGAAGCATTCCTCGCTGCCGAGATAGAAGGGCAACCCGTTCTTGAGCCGGCCCTTGTTCGCCTCGAGAAATCCGACCATCCCGCCGAAGTGATCGAAATGTCCGTGACTCAAAGCCAGCGCGTCGAGCTTGGCCGCATCGATGCCGGCGAGCAGCAGGTTGTTCAACAGCGCTTCAGGGGTGTAGCCGAAGTCGAACAACATCTGCCGCGACTCGTTTTCGCGTGTCGATTCGATGTGCAGCGACAACCCCCACTCGTTCTGCAGCGTCCGGCGCGGCGGCGTGCGCGGGGCGACGGCAAAGCCGAGGCGCTGCACCTGCACCGAGTTGACGGTGCGGCTGGGCGCGAAGGCATGGTGATACGAGTCGGTAACCACGCGGATCGCCAGCCGGTCGACGACCGGCACCGCCGCTGGAGAATCGATCGGCTTGGCCTCGGCCACGCGCCCGGCAAAGAGCCCGCCGGCCGCCAGCGCCGCCAGCGATCCGGCACCGGCACGGAACAATCGGCGGCGCTGCGGATTGCCGAGGTAGGCTCCCCCTTCACGAGGACTCAGCAGGCCGGTCATGGTCGTTCCTTGTTGAGGTTCATCGCGCAAGAAAATTTCCGGCGACACCGAAGCGCCTGTCAAGCGCTTGCCGGCTCGCGGCTTTGCGTGTCGCCGTGAACCGTCGACTGCGCCTTCTCTTCGTGATGGACTAAATGGCGAACAGTCGATCCGGATCGGCGAAGGCCTTGAATTCCAGCGCGTTGCCGCAGGGGTCGAGGAAGAACATCGTCGCCTGTTCGCCGATCTGACCCTTGAAGCGAAGGTGCGGTTCGATGATGAACTTCACGCCGCGGCTGCGCAGCCGCTCGGCCAACGCGTCCCATTCGGCCATCGTCAGCACCACACCGAAATGGCGCACCGGCACCGCGTCGCCGTCGACCGCGCTGGTCGTACGATGGCCGGCTTCGTCGGGCGCCAGATGGGCGACGATCTGATGGCCGTAGAGGTTGAAGTCGATCCAGTCGTCCGACGAGCGCCCCTCCGGGCAGCCCAGCAATTCGCCGTAGAACGCCCGGGCGCTGGTCAGCGAGGTGACGGGAAAGGCGAGGTGAAACGGATGCAGTGCTGACATGGCGTGCTCGCAGTCAAAAAGCGCGCATTCTGCCAGCGCCCCGTATGCTTGCGCAGCGATGAGCGTCCAGCAGGCCGAAGTGATCGTGATCGGCGCCGGCATTGCCGGCGCCTCGGTCGCCTGCGAACTGGCTTCGCGCCTGCATGTGCTGCTGCTCGAGCGTGAAAGCCAGCCCGGCTATCACACCACCGGGCGTTCGGCGGCGCTGTTCACCGAAACCTACGGCAATGCGGTGATGCGTGCGCTGACGCGGGCCAGCAAGTCCTTCATGCAACGACCGCCCGATGGCTTTGCGCCGACAGCGCTGCTCGCACCGCGCGGCACGCTGCTGCTGGCACGGCACACGCAGCTCGCGACACTGCAGCGGGTGGCCGACGATTGCGCGGCGCTGGTCGACAACCTGGACTGGTGGTCGGGCGATGAAGTGCGCGCCCGCGTGCCCTGTTTTGCGCCTGAGCAGGTCGCCGCCGGACTGCTCGAGCCCGACGCGATGGACATCGACGTGCACGCGCTGCATCAGGGCTACCTGCGTGGCCTGCGCGCGCGCGGCGGTTCGCTGATCTGCAACGCCGAGGTGCGCGAACTGAAGCGCGACGGTCGGTGGCGAGTGTCGACAAGCGGCGGCGAGTTCGCCGCGCCGATCATCGTCAATGCCGCCGGTGCCTGGGCCGACGAGATCGCACGGCTGGCCGGCGCCCGCCCAGTGGGCCTGATGCCGAAGCGGCGCACGGCGATCACCTTCGATGCGCCCGCCGGCTGGCCGATCGAGCGCTGGCCGGCGGTGATCGATGTCGACGAGCAGTGGTACTTCAAGCCCGAGGCCGGCCGCATCCTCGCTTCGCCGGCCGACGAGACACCGTCGCCGCCGTGTGATGCGCAGCCCGACGAATACGACATCGCCGTTCTGGTCGACCGCATCACCTCGGTGAGCACGCTCACGGTGCCGCGCATCCATGCGCGCTGGGCCGGGCTGCGCTCGTTCGTCGCCGACAAGACGATCGTCGCCGGATTCGATGCAACGGCGCCGGGCTTTTTCTGGCTCGCCGGCCAGGGCGGCTACGGCATCCAGACCGCGCCGGCCGTAGCGCGCGCTGCGGCGGCGCTGGTGCAGGATGAGGCCTTGCCCGATGATGTTCTGGCGCTGGGTGTCGATGCGCAGGCGTTGTCGCCGGCACGGCCGGGGCTTACCGCGAGTGCGCGGTCGACCGCGTAGCGCCTCGCTGCGGCGATTGGCGACGGCCGACTGACGGCAGGGGCATGGCACCGGGCGAACCGAAAGCCGGCACCGCCGTGCGCATCCCGCCGGCGATCTGGGCCCTGGGCTTCGTCAGTCTGCTGATGGACATCTCGTCGGAGATGATCCACGGCCTGTTGCCGGTCTTCCTCGTCACCGTGCTCGGCGCAAGTGCGCTGACGGTCGGCCTGATCGAGGGCGCGGCCGAGGCCACGGCACTGATCGTCAAGGTGTTCTCCGGTGCCCTCAGTGATTACTGGGGCCGGCGCAAGCCGCTGGCCGTGCTGGGCTACGGGCTTGGCGCGTTGTCGAAACCGTTATTCGCGCTGGCCACCACCAGCGGATGGGTGCTCAGTGCAAGGCTGATCGATCGCATCGGCAAGGGCGTACGCGGCGCGCCGCGCGATGCGCTGGTCGCCGACCTCGCGCCGGCACCGGTGCGCGGTGCTGCGTTCGGCCTGCGCCAGTCGCTCGATACTGTGGGCGCGTTCGTCGGCCCGCTGCTGGCGATGGGTCTGATGCTGGCCTGGGCCAACGACTTCCGCGCCGTATTCTGGGTAGCCATCGTTCCGGGATTTCTTGCCGTTGCGCTGCTGCTCATTGGCGTGCGCGAGCCGCCACGTCCGGCCGATCGGCCAGCGCTCAACCCGATCCGTCGCGAACAACTGCGCCGGTTATCGCCCGCTTACGGGTGGGTCGTCGGCATCGGCGCCGTATTCACGCTGGCGCGGTTCAGCGAGGCGTTCCTGATCCTGCGCGCCGAGCAGGGCGGTCTTCCGCTCGCGCTCGCGCCGCTGGTGCTGATCGGTATGAACGTCGTCTATGCATTGGCCGCTTATCCGTTCGGCAAACTGTCGGACCGCATGAGCCACACCCGGCTGCTGGCGCTGAGCCTCATCGTGCTGATCGGCGCCGACGGGCTGCTCGCCTGGAGCAATCACTGGACCTGGGTCTGGGCCGGCATCTCGCTGTGGGGGCTGCATATGGGTATGAGCCAGGGCCTGCTGGCGACGATGGTCGCAGACAGCGCGCCGGCCGACCTGCGCGGCACCGCTTTCGGCCTTTTCAACCTGGTCTCGGGAATTGCCATGCTCGCCGCCAGCGTGATCGCCGGGTTGCTGTGGGACGTGTTCGGCGCGGCGCTGACCTTCCTTGCCGGCGCGCTGTTCAGCACGATTGCGCTCGCCGCGATCGTGCTGCGGCCAGCGGCGCGTGTCCGCACCTGAGATCGACGCCGGCGCTCAGCTCGCAGCGGGCGGCGCGCCGCGCTCGTCCTGCGCCAGCGCGCGCAGGTAGGTGGCGAACTGCGGATCTTCTCCGCGCAGCAGTTCAGGCATCCGGTTGTAGAAGTCGTCGCGGCGGACCCAGGTTCGCATGAAGTCCTCCCACGAGTTCCAGCGTCGCGCCTGTTCCGCGGTCATGTCCGGCGACCAGGCGGTCAGATAGGCGCGCTCGAGCAGCGAGATCAGCATGTCGAAAATGGCGAGCATCCGTTCGCGCTGCTCCGGCGACAGGTCGGGCGTCGGCGCGTTGGTGCGCAGGTGCAGGTCAGCGTTGTCGATTACCACTTTCAGGAAGTCGTTGTAGGCGTTCGACAGCAGCTGGTAGACCTCGGCCTCCTCGTTGGCGCGCTCCTTGCGCTGCTCGAACAGGAACACGGTGATGGCCAGCGGCAGGCCGATCACGGTGACCACATAGCTGGCCAGCTCCCAGGCGTCGCGGTCGAACATGGTGTCGTGGTGCTAGATGATCGCCAGCGGTTGCGCCCGCTTCGGCGGCGGAAAGCGGCGGTCGATCTGCGCCAGGTCAGCCGCGTCGAGACGAAGCTTGCCGGCGCCGACCAGCGCCCGCACATGCCCGGGCTGCACCGCTTTCGGAATTGCGACGATTTCGGGCTGCGCCAGCAGCCACGCGATCGCGACTTCGGCGGCACTCGCGTCATGGCGGGCGCCGATCTTGCCGAGCGTTTCGTCGCGCGCCAGCTGCCCCTGGTCGAGCGGGCAGTAGGCCATGGTCGGCACGCCGCGCTCGTGCTGCCATGGCAGCAGGTCGAATTCAACCCCGCGCCGCGAGGCCGAGTAGTAAACCTGGTTCGCCGCGCAATTGCGGCCGGCGGGCGCGGCCCACAACTCGGCCATGTCGGCGGCGTCGAAGTTGCTGACGCCCCAGTGGCGAATTTTGCCGTCGCGCTGCAGTCGCTCGAACGCGTCGACCGTTTCAGTCAGCGGGGTGGATCCACGCCAGTGCAGCAGATAGAGATCGATGCGGTCCGTGCGCAGCCGCGCCAGCGACCGTTCGCAGGCGGCAAGGGTGCCAGCGCCACTGCTGTTGCCCGGCAGCACCTTGCTGACGATGAACAACTCGTCGCGACAGCCCACGATCGCTTCGGCAACAACCTGCTCGGCGCCGCCATCGCCGTACATCTCGGCGGTGTCGATCAGCCGAATGCCGAGCTCGATCGCCAGCCGCACCGCGGCGATTTCTTCCGCACGCGAGCGCTTTCGTTCGCCCACGCGCCAGGTGCCGATGCCGAGGGCGGGAATCGTTTCGCCTCCGGGAAGGGTGACTGTCTTCACGTCGTTGCTCCGGAACCTGTGGCGCCGTCGGTCGAGGCGCTCCTGTTCGCTGTGTTACCGCTTGGTGGGAGGCGGAAAGTTACCTCAGTGCGCCGTAAAGGAGACGCCCGCAGATGCGCCGGTCCATCAACAGCCACTGGATCCGCTGTGCCTCGAGGCAGTTCTGCCGGCTGGCCCAGTCACATGTTCCGCGCAGTGCGGACCGGTGCCGGCGGGGCCTCACTGCCCGACACAAGCGGCGGCGGTCCCGGCCCGGGAGGTCACGACCCATAATGGCGCAACCCGTCCAGGTCGTTGATGACGATCGCGCCGTATTCGACCTTCAGCAGTCCCGCGGCTTCCAGCGTGTGCAGCGCCTGGTTGACGCGCTGGCGCGAGATGCCGGCGAGATAGCCGATCTCCTCCTGCGAGACCTCGAGCTTCTTGTCGATGCCGGGATAGAGGATCGGGTTGAACAGTCCGGCCACGCAGCGTGCCGCGCGCGCGTCGGGGTCGTGCAGACGTTGCGCTTCGAGCATGCCGATGAACTGGCCGAGCCGCTCGTTCAGCTGCACCAGCAAGAAGCGGTTGAACGGAATGCTGGTATTCAGCAGCCACTCAAAGGTGCGGCGTGGCACCCGCGCGATACGGGACTCCCTTAAGGCAACCACGTCGTAACGGCGCGGCTCGGTTTTCAGCAAGCTGCCTTCGCCGAACCAGCCGCCGGCCGGAATGCCGGTGAAGGTCGAGGCGCGGCCCGACGGCGTCGAGATCATCATCTTGACCATGCCGTCGATAACGCCGAGCCAGGCATCGACCGGCTCGCCGTTGCGACAGACGTAGCCGTTGGCCGGGAT
>JBFINI010000023.1:0-15867 GCA_041611275.1 Burkholderiaceae bacterium | reverse complement strand
GGTGAACAGTCCCATGACCTCGCGCTCGACGAAGTGCGTGATCTCCTGCGGCGTCCCCACCAGGTAATGGATGTCGAACACCGAAGTGCGACCTTCGATTTCGTGCGTATGCATGCGGACGATCTTCATGTTGAGCGAATCACATACTTCCGACGTCACCCGATTCGACCAGCATTGGTCCGGTGCGACCCAGGGCTCGACGATCAGCAGGCCACCGGGCTTCACATGCGCAGCCATTCGGGCGATCGCCTGCTCTGCTTTTTCGAGGGTCACGGTGTATCCAATCGAGCAGAAAAGGCAGGACACGACGTCGAAACGGCGGCCAAGATCGAACTGCGTCATGTCCCCGACATGCAGGGGCACATCCGGGCAGCGGCTGCGGGCCAGCTCGATCAGTGAAGGCAATAAATCGATACCTTCGACATCGAAATCGCAGCGCAGATGCTCGAGATGGCGCCCTGTGCCACAGGCAACGTCGAGGAGCGTCCGTGCAGCCGGATGCCTCTCGCGGATCAGCGAACTCAGTCGCTCGACGGCGGATCGGTAGTCGAGGAAGCTGTAGAAATGGTCGTAGTAAGCAGCGGACCGCTCGAACATCAAGCAACGTACCCTGGTTGTTTGCCGCCGTTTGATCGGCCACCCATGACAAATCAATGGACCGGCGCCGCGCCACGTTCCATGGTGCGCTGAAAAGAGAAAGCCGGCGTGACGCCGGCCCTGCTTCGAGTCAGTTGGTGCTGCTGGGGGGACTCGAACCTCCGACCTACTGATTACGAATCAGTTGCTCTACCAACTGAGCTACAGCAGCGAAGGCGCGGATTATAGGGCCGCCTCCGGCGGTGACCAAACAGGCACAATCCCCTGCCGCTTCCGCATGAACGCTGTCGAGTCTCCACCGCCCCTGAGCTATCCCGATGCTCGCCAACGCTACGCTGATCCTGCCCGATTTCGCGCTGATCCTGCTCGGCTTCGTGCTGTTTCATCGCTTCGGCTACGAGCGGGGTTTCTGGATCGGGCTCGAACGCCTCGTCTATTACGTGCTGTTTCCTGCGCTGCTGTTCAATTCAATCGTTGCCGCCAGGTATTCGCTCGCCGCCGACGGCGGCTTGTTACTAGCCGCCGTCAGCGCGTTCCTGCTGGCGGTCGCGCTGGGCTTCATCGCCCAGCCGCTGCTGCGGCCGCCGCCGGCGTTGTTCGCCAGCTGCGTGCAGACGGCGTTCCGTTACAACTCATACCTTGGACTGGCCGTCGCGCAATCGCTGGCCGGCGGTCGCGGCGTGGCGCAGATCGCGCTGGTTTTCGCCGTCTGTATTCCGCTGGCCAACGTGTTCGCCGTCTATGCGCTGGCGCGACACCAGCAGACGGGGCTCGTGCGCGAGCTGTTGCGCAACCCACTGATCATCGGCACCGTCGGCGGGCTTGTGGCGAATCTGATCGGGCTGCAATTGCCGCAGCCCGTCGTGCTCGGCCTGAATCGGCTTGGACAGGCCAGCCTTGCGCTGGGGTTGATCTGCGTTGGCGCGGCGCTGAGCCTGGCCGGCGGCGCAACCCACCGTGCCCTGCTCGGCTACTTCTCCGCCATCAAGCTGCTTTTGTTCCCGGCCGCCGCGCTGGCTGTTTCGCTGCTGCTCGGCCTGCCGAAGGAACAGGCATCGATCGCCATTCTGTTCGCCGCCCTGCCGACCGCCACGAGCGCCTACGTGCTGGCCACGCGCATGGGTTTCGACGGCGCGCCAGTCAGCTTCCTGATCACCGCGCAGACCATGGTGGCCATGCTGACTTTGCCCGCCTGGTTGGCGCTGACTTCACGTCTCTTCTGACGCGTGGCGGGCCAACGCCCAGCCGACATGCTCGCGCACCAGCGCTGATGGTGAATCGGCACGCGCCTGCAGCGCCTCGATGACCGATGGCGAGGTCCGCGCGTTTCCGAGCCCGACGGCCAGATTGCGCAACCAGCGTTCATGGCCGATGCGCAGGATCGCGCTGCCGGCGTGCCGTTGGCGGAATTCATTCTCCGTCCAGCCGAACAAGTCGACGAGCGTGGTGCGGTCGAGGCCGTTACGCACGTCGAAATCCGGCAACTTTGCCTTGCGCGCGAACTTGTTCCACGGACAGACGAGCTGGCAGTCATCGCAGCCGTAGACACGATTGCCGATCAGCGGCCGCAGCGATTCGGGGATCGCGCCCTTGTGCTCGATCGTCAGGTACGAGATGCAGCGGCGCGCATCGAGTTCGTATGGACCGACGATCGCCTGCGTCGGACAGATGTCTATGCAACGCGTGCAGGTGCCGCAGTGCTCGGTCGTCGGCCGATCGATCGGCAACGGCAGGTCGGTGAGAATCTCGCCGAGGAAGAACATCGATCCTGCGTCCTGCGACAGCAGCAGCGTGTGCTTGCCGCGCCAGCCGAGGCCGGCAGCGCGCGCGAATTCGACTTCGAATACCGGTGCCGTGTCGGCACATACGCGCAGCTGCGCCTGCGGCGCCGCCTGCGCGATCTGCGCGGCTAATTGTCGCAACCGCGTGCGCAGCACTTTGTGATAGTCACGGCCGCGCGCATAGATCGAGACAACGGCCGCATCGCGTTCGTCAAGGCGCCGCCATTCGCGCTCGATCCACTGCCCATCGTCATCGCGGCGCCGGTAATCCATGCGCGCGCTGATGATCCGCAGCGTCGATGCCGCCCCGCCTAATAACGTCCGAGGGTCGGCGCGCAGATGCGCGTGCCGCGCCATGTAATCCATATCGCCGTGGCGGCCCTGCGCGAGCCAGTTGCCCAGCGGACCGCTGGCGGGCGTTGCGTCGCCGGTGCTGATGCCGATTGCGCCGAAGCCGAGCTCACGGCCCCAATGCCGGATCGCCTCGGCAAGCGGCGAGAGATCGCGCGCCACCAGGCCGCCGCTATCCTCTGCCTGCCGCTTCAACATGGCCCCTGCTTCCCTACGCCAGCCCTTCGTGTCGCCCTCGCAACACTACACCGCCGAGTTTGCGTTACCGGACGAAGGCGAAACGGCCCGCCTCGGCGCGGCCATCGCTCGCGCGATCGCATCGGCAGGCGCCGCTATCTCCATGACGGGCCTTGTCATTTCGCTATCCGGCGAGCTCGGCGCCGGCAAGACCTCGGTTGTTCGGGCGGCACTGCGTGCGCTCGGCGTGACCGGGGCCATCAAGAGCCCGAGCTTCGCTCTGGTTGAACCTTATGTTGTTTCGAGATTAAACTTTTATCACTTTGATTTTTATCGGCTTGCCGATTCCGCGGAGTTCGCCTCCGCGGGCTTTCGCGAGCTCTTCGGGCCGGCAGCAGTTTGCCTGATCGAGTGGCCCGAGAAAGCGGGCCTGCTGTCAGCAGCCGATGTGCGGATCACGTTGCAGGTGGCCGGCGACGGACGCCACGCAGTGCTGACGGCGGCCACTGAGCTTGGAGCGACATGCCTAGAGCGGATCGAGAGGGAGATGGAGCACCGCATAGCCTGATCGGCCCGCGCCGGCGCTGGCTTGCCGGGGCTGCCGGAACTGTGGTGCTTTCGCTGTCGCCGCTGCAGATCGCCCGGGGGGCGAGCCTGGTGGGCGTGCGCATCTGGCCGGCCGTCGACTACACACGCGTCACCATCGAGCATGACCAGCCGCTGAAATTTACTCACTTCATGGTGCGCGAGGTACCGCCGGTGCGGCTGGTCGTCGACATCGAAGACATGGATCTGACGCCACAGCTGAAGGAACTCGTCGCCCGTGTCGATGCCGACGATCCGTACATCGCGCTGGTGCGCGTTGGCCAGAACCGGCCCCGCGTGGTGCGGGTGGTCATCGAGCTGAAGGAAGACATCCGTCCGGACGTGTTCTCGCTGACCCCGGTCGGCCCCTACCTGCATCGCCTGGTGCTCGACCTGCGGCCACTGACGCCGCCTGACCCGCTGCTGGCGCTGCTGCGCGAGCAGCAGATCCGCGGCCACGCGGATAGCAGCAAACGCGACGAACTGGCCCTGCTGCGCGAAATCCAGAAGGCCGAAGAGCAGCGCGGTGCAACGCCGGCGCGCGGCAAGGCCAGCGAAAGAACGGTCGACCGGCTGCTGACCATCGCCATCGATCCAGGCCATGGCGGCGAAGACCCGGGCGCAGTCGGCCGGCGCGGCACGCTCGAGAAGGATGTCACGCTGAAGATCGCGCGCCGGCTGGAGCGACTGATTGCGGCCGAGCGAGGGATGCGCGTGATGCTGACGCGCGACGGCGACTATTTCGTGCCGTTGCGCACGCGGGTGGACAAGGCGCGGCGGGTGCAGGCCGATCTGTTCGTATCGATTCACGCCGACGCCTGGATCCGCCCAGATGTGCGCGGCTCATCGGTTTTTGCGCTGTCCGAGCGCGGCGCAACCAGCAGCGCCGCCGCCTTGATGGCGCGACGCGAAAACGATGCCGACCTGATCGGCGGCGTTAACCTCGGCACCAAGGACGCCCAGCTGGCCCAGGTACTGCTCGATCTGTCCACGACGGCGCAGATCAATGACAGTCTTCGCCTGGGCAATGCGGTGCTGCGCGAACTTGAACGCATCAACCCGCTGCACAAGCCGCGTGTCGAGCAGGCCGGATTCGCCGTGCTGAAGGCGCCCGACATTCCATCGATCCTGGTCGAGACGGCGTTCATTTCAAACCCGGACGAGGAGCGACGCCTGTCCGACGATCGCTACCAGGACAAGCTCGCGCGGGCGATGCTCAACGGCATTCGTCGCTACTTCGCCAAGCATCCGCCGGCGGCACGAAACACGCTCGGCTGATCGCAGGCGCGCGGTGTCGGCGCGGTCAGCGCGACGATCGCGTAGCGACTAATGGCGTTTATCGTTCGACGGCGCGACCGCCGCCTGGCGTGCTACCGAGATGGCAACCGCCGGACGACCACCCCCGGCTTTCTTCAACAGCCGCCAGAGGCCAGCCAGCGCCACAGGACCGAGCACACCGCCAATACCGACGATGAGAATCAGGCCTAGGTTGTCGCGCACCAGGGGCACCTGACCGAACAGGTATCCGCCACCGACCAGAGACACCACCCACAGCGCTGCGCCGACGACGTTGAAGATCTGGAACTTGTGAATCTCCATGCCGGAGGCGCCGGCCACCAGCGGCGCGAACGAGCGCACGATCGGCACGAAGCGGGCGATGACGATGGTCTTACCACCATGCCGCTCGTAGAAATCATGCGTCTTCTTCAGCGCGACGGGGTCGATCCAGCGCAGCGTGCCGTCATAGACCTTCTTGCCGAGCCAGGCACCGATGTAGTAGTTGAGCGTATTGCCGAGGATCGCGCCGATCGTGATCACTACCATCAGCACACCGACGTGCAGGCCGGCCTCCTGCGCAGCAACAGCACCGGCGACGAACAGCAGCGAGTCGCCGGGCAGGAAGGTCATGAAGACCAGACCGGTCTCCGAAAAGAAAATGGCGAAGAGCACGACGTAGACGAGCAGGCCATTGCGGTCGACGATGGCCAGCAGGAACTTGTCCATCGCCGTGAACAGGTCGGACCAGTTAATGCCTTCCATCGCGCTGAGTTGTCGTGCCGGATTGCGCGGGCGCGCACAAAAAAAAGCCGTTCGTTGGCGCCAAACCAGACTCGCGCACGAGCGGCTATCGAAGTGCGCCCGATCATACGCGACGCGTCCCCGAATCGATGCCTGCAGTGCGCAAAACCGCTGCCAGCGGCTCAGTGAAAACCCGGTTCCTATAATCCCGCAGTGTTCGCCGCTGCCGCCCCGACCCACGACCCGATCCGACCGCTGCCGGATCTGCTGATCAGCCAGATCGCCGCTGGTGAGGTGATCGAGCGCCCGGCCTCGGTCCTCAAGGAACTGCTGGAAAACGCACTGGACGCCGGCGCCGCGCGCATCGAGGTGCGGCTTGAGGGTGGCGGCATCAAGCGGATCATGGTCGCTGACGACGGCAGCGGCATCGACCGTGCTGAACTGCCGCTGGCGCTCGCCCGTCACGCCACCAGCAAGATCGCCTCACTCGCCGATCTAGAGGCGGTCGGCACGCTCGGCTTTCGCGGCGAAGCGCTGGCGTCGATCGCCGCGGTCGCCGCGGTCAGCATCACTTCGCGCACCGACGGCGCGAGCAGCGGATTTCGCATTGACGCCGAAAGCGGCGCCATCGAACCGGCCGCTGGCAGTCGCGGCACGCGGGTCGAGGTCGCCGATCTCTTCTTCAAGACGCCGGCGCGGCGCAAGTTCCTGCGCGCCGAGACAACGGAGCTGGCGCATTGCGTGACGCAGGTGCAGCGCATCGCCGCTGCCCACTCGGCGGTGGAGTTCAACCTCTGGCACGAGGGCAAAGCGCTGCTGGCCGTGCCGGCCGGCCCGGCGCAGGCGCGCGTGCTGAAGCTGCTGCCCGAGGCGTTTGCCGCCGCGCACCGGACGGTCATGGCGGAAGCGCCGGGCATCGCGCTGTCGGGCTGGGTCGGCCTGCCGACCGCGGCGCGCAGCCGCGCCGATGCGCAGTATTTCTACGTCAACGGCCGCTACGTGCGCGACAAGGTGCTCGGGCATGCGGCGCGCGCCGCCTATGCCGACGTGCTGCACGGCGCATCGCAGCCGATGTACTGCCTGTACCTGTCGATCGATCCGACGCGGGTCGATGTCAACGTGCATCCGACCAAGATCGAGGTGCGGCTGCGCGACTCGTCGGCCGTGCACCAGTTCGTGCTGCACGCGGTGCAGGCCGCGCTGGCCGAATCGGCGCGCGCGAGCGCTGGCGAAACGGCGGCGCCGCTGGCGCGGCTGGGCGATCTGGCGGCGCCGCGATCACCGCTGCCGACACCGGGCCCGCGCTCATTCGGCATGCAGGGCCACCTCGGCGTCGAGCAGGCGGTCGCGCCGTACCTGGCGCTGCTCGCCGACACAACTGCTGCGCCGGCGGCGAGCGACGACACACCGCCGCTCGGCTACGCGCTCGCGCAGCTGGCCGGCATCTACGTGCTGGCGCGCAATCGCGCCGGGCTGGTGATCGTCGACATGCATGCCGCGCACGAGCGCATCGTCTACGAGAAGCTCAAGCGGCAGCTCGACGCGCGCTCGATGCCGCAGCAGCGGTTGCTGATTCCACATGTGTTTGCCGCCGATGCGCTCGAGGTGGCTGGCTGCGACGAACACGCGGCCACGCTGGCGGCGATCGGACTCGATCTGGCGGCCGCCGGGCCGACGCAGCTGGCACTGCGCGCGGTGCCGGCGCTGCTGGCCGACGGCGCCGGCGAAACGGGGCCGCAACTGGCGCGCGACGTGCTGCGCGACCTGCGCGAATACGGCGGCAGCCGCATACTGACCGAACACCGCGACCAACTGCTGGCCACACTCGCCTGCCACGGCGCGGTGCGCGCCAACCGCAGACTGACCCTCGACGAGATGAACGCGCTGCTGCGCGAGATGGAAGCCACCGAGCGCGCTGACCAGTGCAACCACGGCCGGCCAACCTGGGTGCAGCTATCGATCGCCGATCTCGATCGGCTGTTCCTGCGCGGGCGCTGAGTCCCGTGCCCGCAGCCGCGACTGCTGCGCCGGCGCTGACGCCGACGATGGTGCTGGTGTTCGTTGCCGGCTTCACGATGCTGCAGCCGCTGGCCACCGACCTGTACCAGCCGACGCTGCCGGCGATCGGCGCCGCCTTCGGCATCGAGGTCGCGCAGGTGCAACTGACGCTGTCGGCGTTCGTGCTGGCCTTCGGGCTGTGGCAGCTGGTCGCCGGGCCGCTGGCCGACCGCTACGGCCGTTATCCGGTGCTGCTCGCCGGCGTGGCGACCTACGCGGGGGCCGCGGCGCTGTGCGCGGCGGCGCCGTCGATCGAATGGCTGGTCGCCGGCCGCGCCCTGCAGGGCGTCGGCACCTGCTCGTGCCTGGTGGCCGCGCGCGCCGTCGTGCGCGACCTGCACACGCCGACCGACAGCGCCCGCGTGCTGGCCAGCGCCGGCACCTGGATGAGCATCGCGCCGCTGGCCGGCCCGCCGCTGGGCGGAATACTGCTGGCGCTTTACGGCTGGCGCGCCGCCTTCGTCGTTCTGACCGTGTTCGCGCTGCTGCTGGCCGCGCTGTCGCTGGCGCGGCTGCGCGAGACCGCGCAGAAGAATTTCGACGCGCTGCGGTTGCGGCCAGTGTTCGCCACTTATGCCGCGGTGCTGCGCACGCCGAGCTTCAACGCCTACGCCTGGCCGGCGGCCTCCAGTTACGCGGCGCTGTTCGCCTTCATCTCCGGCGGCTCGTTCGCGCTGATCCGCGTGCTCGGCGTCTCGCCGACGCTCTACGGCTTCTGCTTCAGCTTCGTCGTCGCCGGCTACGTGATCGGCACGCTGCTGTGCCGGCGCAATGTCGCGCGATACGGACTGCAGCGCACGCTGATCATCGGCGCGGCGGTGCAGCTCGGCAGCGGGCTGGCGATGGCGCTGCTCGCCGCCTCGGGCGTGCAGCAGGTCGCCTCGATCCTGCTGCCGATGTTCGGCATGACGATCGGCCACGGCATGATCCAGCCGGTTGCACAGGCCGGCACAGTGGCCCGGTTCCCGCGCAACGCCGGCGCTGCGACCGCGTTGATGGGTTTCGTGATGATGCTGGTTGCCACCGCCGTGGGCCAGATGCTCGGCGCCAGCTTCGACGGCACGGTGCGGCCGCTCGCCTATACGGTCGCCGCTGCCGGCCTGGCTTCGGCCTTATTCGCAGCGACCATCGTGCGCCGGCACGGCCATGTCTGAACGGAGCGCGGCTGCTCCTCCGGCGCTTGCTATTTCTCAGGAGCACGGGCGAGCAGCGCCCAAGGGGGCCGCTGAGCATCGGGCTGACGCCGTGCTGCTGCTCGGGCCAACGGCCTGTGGAAAATCTGCGCTGGCCATGGCATTGGCCGAACGCTTCGTTATCGAGATCGTGTCGATCGATTCGGCGCAGGTCTATTGCGGCATGGACATCGGCACGGCCAAGCCGGACACATCCGAACGCGCGCGTGTGCCGCATCATCTGCTCGACCTGCGCGATCCACGCGAGCCGTATTCGGCAGCCGAGTTCGTTCGCGATGCCGCCGTTGCAATCGGCGAGATCAAGGCTCGCGGGCGACTGCCGGTGGTGGTTGGCGGCACGATGCTCTACGCACGCGCGCTGCGCGGCGGGTTGTCCGATCTGCCGCCCGCTGACGTGGCCGTGCGTCGTCGCATCGACGCGCAGGCACGCGAACTCGGCTGGCCGGCACTGCATGCAAGACTCGCCGCGGTCGATCCGTTGACCGCGGCGCGAGTGCCGCCCGCCGACAGCCAGCGCATCCAGCGCGCGCTCGAGGTGTTCGAGCTGACCGGCACGCCACTGTCGCAACTGCAGGGCACCGCGCAGCGGTCGTCGCTGCATTTCACCACGATCGCCCTGCTGCCGGCAGATCGCGCCGAACTGCATCGGCGCATCGAGCAGCGCTTCGACGCGATGCTCGCCGCCGGCTTCCTTGACGAAGTGCGGGCGTTGCAAGCGCGCGGCGATCTCGCGCCGCATCTGCCGGCGCTGCGCAGCGTTGGCTACCGGCAGGCCTGGCGGCATCTGTGCGGCGAGACGAACTTGGCGCAGTTTCGCGCCGAGGCGATCGCCGCCACGCGGCAACTCGCCAAGCGGCAGATCACCTGGCTCCGCTCGATGAGCGATGCGTCGCGCATCGATCCCTTCGACGAAAAGGCGTTGACCGAACTGCAACGCCTGATCGCCGCCGCGCACGAACCCGATTGAATCGACGCCGGACCTTACACTTGCCCGCGCCTTGACCGTGATGCGATGAGCCTGTTGAACGAGAAGCGATTGCAGGCCGGCGGCTGGATCGCCGTTGGCCTGGCCACGCTGGTGCTGCTGTACCTGCTGGCGCCGGTGCTCACGCCGTTTGCACTGGCGGCGATCGTCGCCTATCTGATGGTGCCCGGCGTCGACTGGCTGGCCCGGCATCGGCTGCCGCGCAGTGTTGCCGTGCTGATCATGATCATCCTGGCCGGACTGGCCCTGCTGGCGATGCTGCTGATCCTGGTGCCGGTCCTGCAGCGGGAGATCAAGGCACTGCAGTCGCAGATTCCGGGGCTGGTTACCTGGCTGAATTCGACCGTGGCGCCAAAATTCAACGAATGGGCGGGAACGTCGATCCGCTTCGATGCGCAGACGCTGCGCGAACTACTGTCCGAACACGCCGCCGGACAACGCGATCTGATCGCCGGCCTCATCGAGCGGGCCCGTGCCGGCGGCGCGGCGCTGATCGGCGTGCTCGGCACCTTGCTGCTGGTGCCGGTGGTGCTGTTCTATGCACTGGCCGACTGGCATGACTTCGCGAACCGTTTCGAGACGCTGCTGCCGCGCCGATGGCATCGTCTCATCGTCGGCATGCTGGCCGAGATCGACGCGCTGCTGGCGCAGTTCCTACGCGGCCAGCTGTCGGTGATGGCCGCGCTCGCCGTCTACTACTCGGCCGCGCTGGCGCTGGCCGGCGTGCAGAGCGCGCTGCCGATCGGCATCCTGACCGGGCTGCTGGCCTTCATTCCGTACGTCGGCTTCGCCACCGGCCTTGCACTGGCGCTGCTGGTGGCGATGCTGCAGTTCGGCGGTCTCTACGGCCTGATTGCAGTGACCATCATCTACGGCCTCGGCCAGCTGATCGAAAGCTTCGTGCTGACTCCGCGATTGGTCGGCGAACGCATTGGCCTGCATCCATTGGCGGTCATCTTCGCGCTGCTCGCCTTTGGCCAGCTTTTCGGTTTCTTCGGTGTGCTGCTGGCGCTGCCGGCCAGTGCGGTCGTGCTGGTCGCCGCACGGCGGCTGAAGGCAGCCTACCTCGACAGCGATTTCTACAAGGCCACATGAGCGCGCAGCGAGCACGCATTTCAGTGTGCGTTGCGGGCAGCGGCAGGCCCTTGGCGCTGGCGGGCCGCCGACCGGCGGCGCGATGAACGCACCGCGTCAGCTCGCGCTCGACCTGCTGCAAACCGCGGCACCGACGCTGGAGAACTTCGTCGTTGGCCGTAATGCGGAAGCGGTCGACGTATTGCATCAGCTTGCTGCCGGCCGACCGGGGGAGCGCATCGTCTATCTGTGGGGCGCAGCCGGCTGCGGCCGCAGCCATCTGCTGCAGGCCCTGGCTGCGCGCAACGGTGCGCACCCATGGGCGCAGAACGATGCGCCCGATGGGCCCGGGCTGACGCTGGTCGATGACGTCGAGTGCCTCGACGAGCCGGCGCAGGTCGCACTATTCAATCGCCTGAATGCCGTGCGCGCAAGGCCGGATGCGAGTTGTGTGGCCACCGGCAGCTCACCACCGGCACAACTATCGCTGCGCGAGGACTTGCGTACGCGGCTGGCCTGGGGGCTCGTCTACCAGCTGCAGCCGCTGGCCGATGCCGAGAAGGCCAAAGCGCTGATGGCACAGGCGACGGCACGTGGCCTGTCGATCGGCGCCGATGTCGTCGATTTCATGCTGACCCATCTGCCGCGCGACATGCGCACGCTGGCTGCGGCCCTCGATGCGCTCGACGGCTTCGCATTGGCGCAAAAGCGGCCGCTCAGCGTGACGCTCGTCCGCCAATGGCTGGCCGCCCCGTAAAATGCCCGCGCAATGAAGCTCGCGCTGTTCGACCTCGACCACACGCTGCTGCCGATCGACAGCGCCGATACCTGGTCCTACTTCCTTGTTCGCGCCGGTGGGCTCGACGCCGAGGAATATGGCGCCCGCATCCTCGAGTTCACCGAGCAATACCGCGCCGGCCGCTTCGATGTACCGGGGTACGTGCGCTTTCAGATGGACCTGCTTTCCCGCTTCGACCTCGCCGATCTGGAGCGCTGGCGTGCCGAATTCGTCGCTTGCCACATCGAGCCGCACATCGCGCCGCAGGCGCGTGCGCTGGTCGAGCGCCATCGCAGCGAAGGCTTCGAAGTCGCACTGATCAGCGGCACCCATACCTGGATCACGACACCGATCGCCCGCCTGCTCGGCCTGCCGCACGTGATCGGCTATCACCCCGAACAACGCGAGGGCCGTTTCACCGGCGGCCATGTCGGCGTGCCCACCTATCTTGAGGGCAAGGTCACCGCGGTCACCGAGTGGCTGGCCGCGCGTGGACGGACGTGGCGCGATATCTACACGGTCTTCTACAGCGATTCGATCAACGATCTGCCGCTGCTCGAACGGGTGAACGAGCCGGTCGTCACCCATGGCGACGCGCAACTCCGCTCGGTAGCGCTCGCGCGCGGCTGGCGCACGCTCGATCTGTTGGAGCTGGTACGGGCATGAGCCCGCCGGGCTGCCCCAAGGGCGAATCGCTGCGCGCGCAGCGCGAAGGTCGTCCGCTTGACCGGCCGGGCCGCCCCATGGGCGATCGCCTTCCCGCCCAGCACAAGGGCAGCCCATTGATCGACCGCGCGCAGCCGCCCTGCGGTCAGCGCTCGACCACGCGACGCGCAGACTTGGTCCCGCCAGCATGATCAAGCGCTTCGTCGAGCGGGTACAGACGCTCTTTTCGCGCGGCCGGCGGCCGAAGAAGGCGCGTCAGGTGCCCGCCGCCGAGCACGGCATCCAGCGCGAGCGCGTGCCGCGTGCGGCGCTGCGGGTGTGCGAAACGCTGCAGAAAGCCGGCCATCATGCGTACATCGTCGGCGGCGCCGTGCGCGACCTGCTGGTCAACGTGCAGCCGAAGGATTTCGATATCGCCACGGATGCCACCCCGGAACAGGTGAAATCTCATTTTCGCCGCGCGATCATCATCGGCCGCCGCTTCCGGCTGGTGCACGTGATGTTCGGTGCCGAGACGATCGAAGTCTCCACCTTCCGGGCCGCGGCCAATGGCGCGCAGACGGTCGACGCGCACGGCCGCATGCTGGCCGACAATGTGTTCGGCACGCTGGCCGACGACGCCGCGCGGCGCGACTTCACCATCAACGCCCTGTACTACGACCCGGCACAGCAGACGGTGATCGACTATCACGATGGCGTGAAAGACATCAAGCGCCGGCGTCTGCGCATGATCGGCGATGCGCAGGCCCGCTACCGCGAAGATCCGGTGCGCATGCTGCGGGCGGTGCGCATCGCCGCCAAGCTCGGCTTCGAGATCGACGAGGCAACCCGCGCGCCGATCGCGCCGCTGGCCGAACTCCTGGAGAACGTGCCGGCAGCGCGCGTGTTCGACGAAATGCTGAAGCTGCTGACCAGCGGACATTCGGTCGCCTGCATCACGCGGCTGCGGGCCGAAGGGCTGCACCATGGCCTGCTACCGCTGCTCGATGTGATCCTCGAGCAGCCGGAGGGAGAACGCTTCGTGATGCTGGCGCTGTCGCGCACCGACGAGCGGGTGCGCGCCGGCAAACATATTGCGGTGGGTTTCCTGTTCGCCTGCCTGCTATGGCACGAGGTGCTCAAGCGCTGGAAGGATCTGCAGGCTGCAGGCGCGCACCGGGTCCCGGCGCTCGATGCGGCGATCGACGAGGTGCTTGGCCGGCAGACCGAGAAGCTGGCCATCCAGCGCCGCTATGTGGCCGACATGCGTGACATCTGGATGATGCAGCCGCGCTTCGAGCGCCGCACTGGCCGGGCACCGCATTCCCTGCTGACGCACCTACGGCTACGCGCCGGTTATGATTTTCTGGCGCTGCGCGGCGCGGCGGACGAAGCACCGATGGAACTCGTCAACTGGTGGCACGATTTCATGCATGCGGACGGCGAGGCTCGCGCCCGCCTGCTGGCGGCTGCGCCAGCGACCAAACAGGGCGAAGGCCGGCGGCGCCGGCGCCGCCGGCCGAAGGCAGGCGACCGGTCCGGCGCAGCAGGCGAAACGGCGACGGCAAAGGGGCACGAAGGTGGCTGAACTGCGTGCCTTCATCGGCCTGGGCGCCAACGAAGGCGACGTGCTCGACACCCTCGACGTCGCGGTGGAGGCGCTGCGCGAATTGCAGGACTGCACCTTCGTCGGCGTATCGCCCTATTACCGCACCGCGCCGATCGATGCCGAAGGACCGGATTTCACCAACGCCGTGGTCGCGCTGGACACTGCGATCGAACCCTACGATCTGCTGCTCTCGCTGCTCGACATAGAACTTCGGCTCGGGCGCAAGCGGCGCGGCAGTGATCCGCAGGTCAAGACCGCGCGCCGCGTCGACCTTGACCTGCTGCTGCACGGTGCGCTGCTGATGCGCAGTACACCGCTGACGCTGCCGCACCCGCGGATGCACGAGCGTGCGTTCGTGCTGCGCCCGCTGCTCGACTTGGCGCCGAACATCGAATTGCCCGGCATCGGGCCGGCCGCGCACCTGCTCGACTCGGTAGCCCACCAGCGCGCGGAACGGATCGAGCGATCGTGACGCATCGCCGATGAGTGCTTTCACGGCACGCTTCCGGCACATTGTCATCGAGGGCCCGATCGGCGCCGGCAAGACCTCGCTGGCCCGACGACTGGGCGAATCCATCGGCGCGCACCAGCTGTTGGAGCAGCCCGATGCCAACCCGTTTCTCGGCCGTTTCTATCGTGACCCGCCGCGCTTTGCGCTGCCGACCCAGCTGTTCTTCCTGTTCCAGCGCGTGCAGCAGCTTGCCGAGGCGCGGCAGCTGAACCTGTTTCACACGCACATCGTCAGCGACTTCCTGCTCGACAAGGACCCGCTGTTCGCGCGGCTGACGCTGGCCGACGACGAACTCAAGCTGTACGGGCAGATCTACGCGCAACTGGCGCCCAGTTCGCCGCCGCCGGACCTGGTGATCTATCTGCAGGCGCCGGTCGAGTTGCTGCTCGAACGGATCGCCCAGCGCGGCCATCCGGCCGAAGCGGCGATCACCGAGGAGTATTTGCGCCGCCTCGCCGATGCGTACGTGCAACTGTTCCACGGCTTCGACACGGCGCCGGTGCTGGTTGTCAATACCGAACACCTGAACCCGGTCGAGCGCAATGAAGACTTCTTGCTGCTGGTCTCGCGCATCGAGCAGATGCGCGGCCAACGCGAATACTTCAGCGTGGCCGCCTGAGCCCGCGCGGCCGCCCGACGGTCGAACGCCTGTGCGCGCAGGGACATGCAATTCCATTGAGCGAGTCCGGCACGAGCCGTCGCAGCCGGGCGAGTAAGATGCGCCGCGCAGTGCGGCTGCGCGGGAGTTGAAGCGGTGAAAGTCGTCCACTCGATCGAGGATCTGCGCGACCAGCTGCGTGGCCAGCTGCGCATTGCCTTCGTGCCGACAATGGGCAACCTGCACGCCGCCCACCTGTCACTGATGGCGATGGCCCGCCAGCACGGCGATCCCGTCGTCGCTTCGATCTTCGTCAACCGGCTGCAATTCGGTCCCAACGAGGACTTCGACAAGTACCCGCGCACGTTGGCCGACGACATCGACAAGCTGCAGAAGCAGAACAACGTCTACGTGCTGTTTGCCCCCAACGAGCGCGAGATGTACCCGGAGCCGCAGGAGTACCGGGTCAGCCCGCCGCACGATCTGGGCGACATCCTGGAAGGCGAGTTCCGTCCCGGCTTCTTCGTTGGCGTCACCACCGTGGTGCTCAAGCTGTTTTCCTGCGTACAGCCGCGGGTGGCAGTGTTCGGCAAGAAGGACTATCAGCAGCTGATGATCGTGCGCCACATGTTCCGGCAGTTCGCGCTGCCCACCGAGATCGTCGCCCACGAAACGGTTCGCGACGCCGACGGCCTGGCGCTATCCTCGCGAAACCGGTTTCTGTCGGCGGTCGAGCGCAAGGAAGCACCGCGCCTTTATCGCCTCCTCAACGAGGTGCGCGATCGGCTGCACGCCGGCGAGAAAGATGCCGCGCGCATCGAGCACGACGCCCAGCGTGAACTGGCCGCGGCCGGCTGGAAGGTCGATTACGTTTCAGTGCGCCGCCAGCTTGATCTGAAAGCGCCG
>JBFINI010000022.1:0-15946 GCA_041611275.1 Burkholderiaceae bacterium | reverse complement strand
GTTTTGCGTTTTTTGCGTAAGAGAAAATGTTACGCGTTTATACGCGTCGCTGTCTACGCGCGAATGATCCGGCGCAAACGAGCCCGCGATGGCTGCGGCAAGGCAGCGGTACCTGCGAGAAGACTCAGAGGGCTGGTCAGCGCCCGCGAAAAAGACCGGGGTCGCGGACTACGGTCCAAGCCGTTGCCGGGATCGGCACGGGCGCGCCCCTCCCGGCGGGAGAGGCGCGCGTGACCGGCGCATCAGAAGAGCAGGTTCGGCAGGAACAGCGAGATCGACGGAATGTAGGTGACGAACACCAGGAACAGCAGCAGCACGGACAGCCACGGCAGCGCTGCGCGCACCACCTGCATGATCGACATGCCGGTGATGCCGGCAGTGACAAACAGGTTCAGCCCGACCGGCGGGGTGACCATGCCGATCTCCAGGTTCACCACCATGATGATGCCCAGGTGCACCGGATCGATGCCCAGCTGGGTGGCGATTGGAAACAGGATCGGCGCCAGGATCAGGATGATGCCCGTGGGCTCCATGAAGTTGCCGGCGATCAGCAGCAGGATGTTGACCACGATCAGGAACTGCCACGGCTCCATGCCCCAGCCGACGATGGTCTCGGCGATGGCCTGCGGGATGCGTTCGGTCGTCAGCACGTGCGCGAACAGCAGCGCGTTGGCGACGATGAACATCAGCATCACCGTGACCTTGGCCGCGTCGACCAGCACGTGCGGCACGTCCTTCATGCCGATGTCGCGGTAAACAAAGACCGCGATGAAGAACGCGTACCAGGCCGCCACCGCGGCCGCCTCGGTCGGCGTGAAAATGCCACCGTAGATGCCGCCGAGGATGATGATGACCAGCAGCAGGCCCCACAGCGAATCGCGGCCGGAGCTCAGCACCTCTCGCACCGGCACCCGCGGCTGGCGCGGGATGTTGAGCATGCGGGCACGGACGTAGATCGCGATCATCAGCATCAGGCCGAGCGTGATGCCGGGAATGACGCCGGCCATGAACAGTTTGCCGACCGACGTTTCGGTCGCCGCCGCATACACCACCATGACGATCGACGGCGGGATCAGGATGCCGAGCGTGCCGGCGTTGCAGATCACGCCGGCGGCAAACGGCTGCGTGTAGCCGGTCTTGACCATACCGGCGATGACGATCGAGCCGACCGCGACCACAGTGGCCGGCGAAGACCCCGAGACCGCGGCGAACAGCATGCAGGCCAGCACCGAGGCCATCGCCAGGCCGCCGCGCAGGTGGCCGATGGCGGCATTGGCGAAGCGGATCATCCTTTTCGCCACGCCGCCAGTGGTCATGAAGGCGCCGGACAGGATGAAGTACGGGATCGCCAGCAGCGTGAAGTGTTCCGAGGTCTCGAAGAGTTTCAGCGACAGCGAGGCCAGCGAATCCTGGGCGAAGAACAGGATCGTCAGCAGCGACGACAGGCCGAGCGCCACCGCGATCGGCATCCCCAGCAGCATGAAAGTGAACAGCAGAACGAACAGCGCAAGTGTGTTCATTTCTGTTCCCCGCCCGCAGGTTGATCGGCACGCAGCTTCAGCGCCTCTTTTGCCTCATCGCCGAGCAGGTGCGCCTCCTTGCCGCTCGCAAGCCGATACAGCACCTGCCCGAAGCGGATTGCCAGCAGCGAGAAGCCGATCGGCAGCACCAGACGCGGAATCCACTGCTCGATCGGCACGTCCTGCATCAGGATGCCGACCTCGTACATCTTCTTCACGTACTGATAGCCGCCGATCGTGACGATCACCGAATAGACGATGCACAACACCGCAGCGATCGAGCCGACGATCCGTGCTGCCTTCGGCCTCAGTGACCTGACCAGCGCATCGACGCCGATGTGCGAACCGACGCGCACACCGTAGGACATGCCGATGAAGATCAGCCACGCGAACAGAACGGTGGTGACCTCGAGTGCCCAGACGAAGCTGTAGTTGAAGATGTAGCGGGCGATTACCTGTGTGAAGGTGATCGACACCATCACCGCCAGCAGCACGGCCAGCAGGTATTCCTCGAGCTGCTCGATCCAGCGCATAAAGTAAGGGCCCGCGATTCGCGGGCCCTCCCTTAGGAGCCTTAGCCGTTGGACTTCAGCGCAGCCTCGATGAGGTCGCGCCCGATGTCACCCTCGAACTTCTTCCACACCGGCTCCATGGACTTGCGCCATGCCGCCACGTCTTCCTTGGACAGCTTCTGGATCTTGGCTTTGCCAGCTTCCATGATCTTCTTCTTGTCGGCTTCGTTCAGGTCCAAGGCCAGCTTGTTGGAGTACGTGGTCGCTTCGGCCATCGCTTCCGACAGGCCCTTGCGGATATCGGCCGGCAGTCCGTCCCACCACTTGGCGTTGGTCACCACCATGTAGTCGATCAGGCCGTGATTGGTTTCGGCGATGGTCTTCTGCACCTCGAAAAACTTCTGCGAGAAGATGTTCGACCAGGTGTTTTCCTGCCCGTCGACCACGCCGGTCTGCAGTGCCTGGTAGACCTCGGCAAAAGCCATCTTCTGCGGGTTCGCACCTAACGCCCGGAACTGCGCCTCGAGCACGTCAGAAGCCTGGATGCGGAATTTCAGGCCTTTCACGTCATCCGGCCGCACCAGCTTGTCCTTGTTGGTCGACAGCTGCTTCATGCCGTTATGCCAGTAGCCGAGCCCGACCAGGCCGCGATTCTTCATCGAGACCAGCAATTCCTGGCCTACCTTGCTCGACTGGAAGCGGTCGACGGCATCGATGTCGTCGAACAGGAACGGCAGGTCGAAGACCTGGATCTTCTTCGTGTAGCGGTCGAATTTCGACAGCGACGGCGCGATCAGCTGCACGTCACCGAGCAGCACCGCTTCCATCTCCTTGGCGTCGCCGAACAGCTGCGAGCTCGGGAAAACCTGCACCTGCACCTTGCCGGGCAGTTTCTTCTCGGCCAGTTCCTTGAACTTCAGCGCGCCCTGGCCTTTGGGCGTGTTTTCCGCCACCACGTGACTGAACTTGATGACGATCGGCGACTGGGCGGAAGCCGAGAACGGCATCGCCAAGGATCCGGCCACGGCGCCGGCTGTGACCAGGACATGGCGACGCATACGGTTAACACGCTTCATGGTGTGTCTCCTCTCTTTGGAAGTCTTGACCAGCACTCGCGGCCGATCAGAAGGTGAAACTTTCTAACGCAATACTCCGCGAATTGGTTGATCCCGCGCAAGTAAACGTCGCCTTACGGCCGTCCGACAATGCCATCAATACGTACGGGTAACCGAGCTTCGAGGCTCAGTAGCGCCCGTGCTGCTTGTAAATGTAGTTCGTCAGTTCGCTTTGCTGCATGTAGAGCTGGCGCTGGATGTCGTGCACGGCGCGGACGATCGCCCGCATGACCCGGTAGACGAGCAGCGGGTCGTCCTCGACCAGAACCGCCTCGAGCTTCTCGCGCTCCAGGCCCAGCACGCGCGTCTGAGCCAGCGCCACCAGCGAAGCGTAGCGGCGGCTGCCGTCGAGCCACGACAGTTCGCCCGCGAACTCGCCGCTGGCCAGCGTGTTCAGCGTCACCTTTTCCGGCGTGCCGGCACCTTTCACGACCCCGAGCTTGCCGCTGACGATCAGGTAGAAGTGGTGGTCATCGTCGCCTTCCTTGACCAGCACCTCGCCTTCCTTCAGGTCGCGCAATTCCATGGCGGCGGCGAGTCGGTGACATTGCTCGTCGGTCAGTTCCACGGCCAGCCTCGACGGCCGCAGCGCTTCGAACATCGGTTGGTCGTTCATCATGTGTCCTCGCGGTTGACTTGGTTCTGGACCGGGCGCGATCGCACGAACGGTCAGGATACGCTCGGCGCGCGCCACGTATGCGTCGACCATCGTGTCGGCCATGCGCGCGAACACCGGACCCGCGACGCGTTCGGTCAGCCGGTCGGCGAACTCATAGTTCAGAGTGAACTCGATACGGCAGGCGTGCGCGTTGAGCGACGTCAAACGCCACTCGCCTTCGAAGCGGCGCAGCGGGCCGCGCTCCATCCGCAGGGCCAGCCAGTGTGGTCGCCGCTTCGGATTGCGCGTCTGCAGCGTCAGTGACAGGCCGGCAACGCGCATCGTCAGCCGCGCTGCAACAAGCTCGTCGGTGCGCTCGAGAACCAACGCGTTCGTGCACCAGGGAATGAACTGCGGATAATGTTCAGCCTGCTCGATCAGGTCGAACATCTCCTCGGCCGGATACGGCATCAGCAGCGAGCGGCTAACCTGCATCGTCGCGTCGACTTTCCATGGACGAAATCGAAGCCATGGGCAAGCGTAGCCGCTGACGCGAACCAGCCGGCGGCAAGGCCGTTGGAAGCGAGGCGAGCATGAATACCCCGAAAGCGGACGCCGCAGCATTCCCGGTCATCGGGCTGGCTCACGTTGCGATCAAGGCGGCGGACCTCGCTGCGACGATCGCCTTCTACAGCAAGGTGATCGGCCTGCAGCAGGTGCCGCGGCCGCCTTTCGATTTCCCCGGGGCGTGGCTCGGACTTTCGAGCGGGGAAGCGCTGGTCCACCTTTACGCCGGTGCGCGGGCCCGCGACGCCAGCGGCGCGACGCTCGTCGGCAGCGCCGCCGTCGATCATGTCTCGTTCTGGGCACGCGGTCACGAGGCGCAGCGCGCGCGTCTCACCGCCTTCGGGCTGCCCTATCGCAGCCAGCCGGTGCCCGCCAATGCGCTGGCGCAACTGTTCGTCTACGACCCCAACGGCGTGCTGATCGAACTGACCTATCGGCTTGCCGACGAGCCGGACGCGGTGGTCGGCGAGCGCGGGGGCGCGCTGCACTTCGAGCCGCAGCGTTACAACCAGTTCAGCTCGTGAGTCACGCCGGCCGCAATCCCCGCCTGCGGAGGATGAGGCATTCTTCTCCGCTTGCCGTGACGCTCCGCCTCTGGCTCACGGACGGACGCGTCACTTCGCGGTCGGCATCACGAACTCGGCACCCTTGGCGATCGAGCCCGGCCAGCGCTGCATGACGGCCTTGTACTTGGTGTAGAAGCGCACGCCCTCCATGCCATAGGCGTGCGTGTCGCCGAACAGGCTGCGCTTCCAGCCGCCGAACGAATAGAACGCCATCGGCACCGGGATCGGCACGTTGATGCCGATCATGCCGACCTTGATGCGGCGGGAGAACTCGCGCGCCGTGTTGCCGTCGGCGGTGAACAGCGCCACGCCGTTGCCGTATTCGTGCTCGTTGATCAGATCCACCGCGGCGGCGAAATCCGGCACGCGCACGACGCTGAGCACCGGGCCGAAGATCTCTTCCTTGTAGATCCGCATGCCCGCCTGCACCTGGTCGAACAGGCAGCCGCCGAGGAAGAAGCCCTTGTCGCGGCCGGCCGCCTTGAAGCCGCGGCCATCGACGACGAGCTTCGCGCCTTCCTCGACACCGAGGTCGACGTAGCCCTTAACCTTGGCGTGGTGGGTGGCGGTGACCAGCGGGCCCATCTCGGAACTCTTTTCCAGGCCGTCGCCGATCTTCAACGCCTGCACGCGCGGCTTCAGCCGGTTGACGAGTTCGTCGGCGATGCGGCCGACCGCCACCGCGACCGAAATCGCCATGCAGCGCTCGCCGGCCGAGCCGTAGGCCGAACCGATCAGCGCGTCGACCGCCTGGTCCAGATCGGCATCGGGCATCACCACCATGTGGTTCTTGGCGCCGCCGAGCGCCTGCACGCGCTTGCCGTGGCTGCCGCCCTCGTTATGGATGTATTCGGCGATGGGCGTGGAGCCGACGAAACTGACCGCCGCCACGTCCGGATGCCTCAGCAGCGCATCGACCGCGACCTTGTCGCCCTGCACGACGTTGAAGACGCCGTCGGGCAACCCGGCCTGCTTGAACAGTTCCGCGATCAGCAGCGACGGCGACGGGTCGCGCTCGCTCGGCTTCAGGACGAACGAGTTGCCGCAGGCAATCGCGATCGGGAACATCCACATCGGCACCATGCACGGGAAGTTGAACGGCGTGATGCCGGCGCACACGCCCAGCGGCTGGCGCAGCGAGAACTGGTCGATGCCGGTCGAAACCTGCTCCGAGTATTCGCCCTTGAGCAGGTGCGGAATGCCGGTGGCGAACTCGACCACCTCGATGCC
Source organism: Burkholderiaceae bacterium (assembly GCA_041611275.1). GTDB lineage: Bacteria > Pseudomonadota > Gammaproteobacteria > Burkholderiales > Burkholderiaceae_F > JADJWR01. The sequence continues at coordinate 9,838 of JBFINI010000022.1, read as the reverse complement.
GCGCACCACTTCGCCCTTGGCGTCGTCGAACACCTTGCCGTGCTCGAGCGTGATCAGGCGCGCCAGGTCGTCGTGGTGTGTTTCCAGCAGCTCCTTGAACTTGAACAGCACCCGCGCCCGGCGCAGCGATGGGGTGTCGGCCCACGCCGGAAACGCTGTTTTCGCCGCCTGCACCGCAGCGTCGACGATGGCCGCATCCGCCAGCCGCACCAAACCACTGACCTCGCCGGTGGCCGGGTTGAACACTTCGCTCGTTCGGTTCGGCGTGCCGCCGAGGCGCTGCCCGCCGATCCAGTGCGTGATGTCGTTCAGTGTGGTTTCAGTCTTGCCCATTGGAGGCCTCGCGCCAGATGGATCGATAGGGTGATTTTGCTCCTAATCCGGACGACGACCGGCATCGCGCATTGGGCGGCGTTTCGAAGCGAGCCTTGCGCCGGTCACCCGCCTGCCGCGGCGATGCGGGTGGAGAACAGCGCGACTGAACGTTGATGCCTTCGTTCAGTGGGCCATCGACCGGGAGAAATCCGCGCGCCGCGCGTCGCGCATCAGTTCGTGGAACTGCTGCCGGGACATCTTGATCACCATGTCGTGGTCGCCGGCCTCGAAGTACAGCTCGGTATTCTCGTCCAGCGTTTGGTCGACGACGGTGTCCATGCCCCAGGCCATGCCCACGGCCGGGATCGCGCCGAGGTCGCAGTCGGGAAACAGCTCGCACAACCGCTCCTCGTCGGACAGGTGCAGTTCGCCGCGACCGAGCAGCCGGGCGATTGCGCCGATGTTCACGCGCGCGTCTGCGGGAACGACGGCCATCACGCAGCCGTCGTCGTCTTCGAGTACGACCGATTTGGCGAGCTGATGCGGCTGGACGTGCGCCACGCGCGCGGTCTCGGCGCTGCTGTGGCTGTGCGTGTGCGACATCACGTCGTACTGGATGCCGCGGCGTTGCAGGTAATTGGAAAGTCGCGAAGGCATCGACATGGCAGTCTCCAGAAGGAAGTTGCCGGATCGCTCCGCCGGACGATGCTTACTGCCGGCTGCGCGCATCGGCTGGCCGTAATTTCCTTCGCCAGCGGGATTCGCGCGACGCCCGGGCTCAGAAGCCGGCCCGCGGGCAACATCGGCAAAGACAGTGTGAACCTGGGCGAAGCAAGACGCTAGCGCCGATGCGGGTGACGCATCGTCCGGTGCGAAGCGAGAATCGATCGCAACACGGCGCGCGGCCGCCTCAGTCGATCGCCTGCAGTGCGCCGCGGATCGTCTCCACCAGCCGCTCGATCTGCGGTTTTTCGATGATCAGCGGCGGGCTCATCGCCAGGATGTCACCAGTGAAGCGCACCAGCGCGCCGGCCTCGAAGCACTTGACATGCGCTTCCATGGCGCGGCGCCCGAGGGCTCCGGCCCGTGGCTCCAGCTCGATCCCGCCGACCAGCCCCAGGTTGCGGATGTCGATCACGTGCCGCGTGCCCTTCAGAGAATGCAGCGCCTGCTCCCAGAACGGCGCCAGTTCGCGCGCGCGTTCGAACAGCTTCTCTTCGGCGAACAACTTCTGCGTGGCGACCACGGCGGCGCAGGCCAGCGGATGGCCGGAATAGGTGTAGCCATGCAGAAACTCGACCGCCGCCTCCGGAGCGCTGTTCACGATCGCGTCGTGGATCTCGGTCTTCGCAATCACCGCGCCCAGTGGCACTGCCGCGTTGTTGATCGCCTTGGCGCAGGTCAGGATGTCGGGTGTGATGTTGAAGTAGTGTGAGGCAAACGGCGCGCCCAGGCGTCCGAAGCCGGTGATTACCTCGTCGAAGATCAGCACGATTCCGTGTTTGCGGCAGGTCGCGGCGAGCTTCTCCAGGTAGCCCTGCGGCGGGATCAGCACGCCGGCGCTGCCGGCCATCGGCTCGACGATCAGCGCGGCGATGTTGCTGGCATCGTGGAAAGTAACCAGCCGTTCGAGTTCATCGGCGAATTCAGCGCCGTGCGCCGGCTGGCCGCGCGAGAACGCATTGCGGGTGATGTCGTGTGTGGCGCGAATATGATCGACGCCGGCCATCAGCGCGCCGAAGTGCTTGCGGTTGGCCGGAATGCCGCCGGCCATCGAGCCGCCGATGTTCACGCCGTGGTAACCGCGCTCGCGGCCGATGATGATTCGCCGGCTCGGCTCGCCGCGGGCGCGGTGATAGGCGATCGCCATCTTGATCGTCGTGTCCGCCGCCTCGGAACCCGAGTTGGTGAAGAACACGCGTCGCATGCCTTGCGGCGCCATATCGGCGACCACGCGCGCCGCCTCGAAGGCTAGCGGATGGCCGACCTGAAACGGCGGCGCGAAGTCCATCGTCGCCGCCTGTTTCTGCACCGCCTCGACGATCGGCTTGCGGCAATGGCCGGCGTTCACACACCACAGGCCGGCCGTGCCATCGAGGATCTCGCGGCCGTCGGGCGTCCAGTAGAACATGCCCTCGGCCTTCGCCAGCAGGCGCGGCGCGGCCTTGAAGTGACGGTTCGACGTGAACGGCATCCACCATTCATCGAGCGACACTGCGGCTGCGACCGGGTTTTCGAGTTTCATAAGGCCTCCATGGCGATGGCTCGATTGTCCGACGAGGTTGGCTGGGGGAATGTCAGCGCAGGTTTGTCAGGGCGGCGCCAGCCGGAACGACTCGAAGAACGTCTCCAGCGCCTGCGGCGTAACCTCGCCCTCGGCGCCAATCACGACCAGTTGATAAAGGCGATCATCGACCACGTACAGGCGCGCCGCAAGTCGCGCCGGTCGGCTGCTGGCGCCCACGGTCCCGGCTGCAGTGAACGACTGCGCGGCGCGCAGCCGGCGAGCGCCCAGTCCAGCCGGCGGTCCGGGGTCCTGCGTCGTCACCTGGCCGAGGTCACCGACATTGCGCGCCAGGCCGGCGCGAAACCAGTCCAGCGCCTGATTCAGAGCGGCGGCATCGGCGAGCGCCGGTGGCGGCAATTGCGCGGTGCCGACCGCAAACAGGCTGGCGCCAACCCCGACCGAAAGCATCGACATCTCGACGCGCAGCGTTGCGCCGTTGGCCGGCAGGGCGATTTCCCGACCGACCGTCTGCGGCTTGCCGGGCAGCGCGACGAAGAAGGTGTCCAGCGGCCCGCGCTGTTCGCGCCAGTCAAAGCGCGGGCTGCAGGCCGCGGCGAGCAGCAGCAGCGCCGCCGCAGCAAACGCCCTCTCGCAGACGCGCTGGCCCATGATGAAAAAAGCCGGGCGAACCCGGCTTCGTGCTCTGAACGCAGAAGCTTACTTGCGCACCGGTGCCGTTTTTGGCGCCGATTCCTGTTTCTTTTTCAGCCGGTGCGGACGGGTCTTGCCGTAGCTGCCGTTGTAAATCTTGCCGCGCCGCGAGCGCAGATCGCCCTTGCCCATAAGTGCTCCGTGAACCGATGACCAACGAGGTCGCGAGTATATCGGCCGCCACCAGCCTAAACTGGCACATCGGCAAATTCCTGCTGGCAAATGCGATGGCCCTGGTTGTCTTCCGTTCAAAGGCCGCCGGCGAAATCTTCATGTTCGCCGAAACGGCGCGCCGCATCTTCAACATCATCGGCAAAGCCGAGGCGCCTCGCGGCGTGATCAGCGCCGAACAGGTGCCCGAGGCACTGGAGCGGCTGGCCGCCGCGGTCGAGGAGGAGAAGGTCCAGCTGCAGCAGGCCCGCGAAGCGGCCGAGCAGGCTGAGCGGCGAGGCGAACCGGCGGAAGAAGCTGCCACCCAGGCGATCACGCTGGGCCAGCGCGCGCACCCGCTGCTCGAAATGCTGCGTTCAGCTCAAAAAAAACGTGTCGACATTACCTGGGGCGTTTGAGCAAATGCGCCGGTAACATGGCGGTCGATGCGGCAGTGGTCCGCAGAGGCCGTCGTTTGGCGCCTCCGGGGCTCGGCTAGCCGGGCCCGACCCGAGTGGCGGTCAAGGAACTCGGGGGCGGCCCCTCGTTCCTTGGGAGCGGTTCGCCGCAGCAGGAGAAAGCCGTTTGGCGCCGACGTCGACAACGTTGGTACGGGGCAAGCTGGCGCGAGCCGGACTGGTGCTCGCGGTGGCGCTGCTCTTGCTCGCCGGCGGGCTGTTTGCTGCTGGCGCAGCCTTCGAGCAGACGGTGCTCGGCGGCCGCTACATCCGCACCCTTGAACTGGCGGCCCACTCGCTGGACGCGCCTCGATCGGTGGCCCGCGTGCGGCGGCAACTGGCACGAATCGCGGAGGCTCGAGCGCCGATCGACAGTGAACTGGCGCAGCTGCAGAACAGCCTCGGCGCTCTCAGCGAAAGCCTGGCCGCACTGCGGCGCTCTGCCGCGCTGACCTTTGCCGAGGACCCGCTGGCGCGCGCCGAGAAAGCGACCGCCGAATTGATTGGGCTGTCCGACCGCATGCGCAAGGTGGCCGAAAGCGTCGAGCCGGCGCAGTCGCGCAGCCTGATGTTGCGCGGGGCTGAGCGCGAGCTGGCGCAGATCGATACCGCGCTGGCCGATTATTCGGCGACCCTGCGGGAGGAATTCGATGACGCCGCCAACCAGATGCGAAGGCAGGACCGATTCGCTCGCGACAGCATGTTCGCGGCCGGCGCACTGGCGCTGGTCCTCGGGCTGCTGCTGACGCTGGTGGCCTGGCGCACGCTGTCGGCGAATACGCAGTTGATGGTGCAGCTCAGTCAGTTGGCGCGCGAAGATGGCCTGACCGGCGTGGCCAATCGCCGCACGCTGGACGAGCGGTTGCCGCAGGAGATGGCGCGCGCCACGCGCCAGCACTATCCACTGTCGATCGTGATGATCGATCTGGATCACTTCAAGCGGTTCAACGACCGCCGGGGCCATGCCGCCGGCGACGCCTTGCTGCGCAATGCGGCGCAGGCCTGGATGCGCCAGCTGCGGCCGACCGATCTGCTGGCGCGCTACGGCGGCGAGGAGTTCACCTTGGTGCTGCCCTCGTGTGACGAAGCGCAGGCCGAGCACATGGTCGAGCGGCTGCAGCCGTTGATGCCGGAGCGGCAGACGTTCTCGGCCGGGATCGCGACCTGGAATGGCCAGGACACTGTGCAGGAACTGCTGGCGGCCGCCGATCGCGCGTTGCTGCAGGCCAAACGTGGTGGCCGCAATCGCATCGTCGTCTCCGGCCGCGAACCGCAGATCTCGCTGCCGCTGAGACTGGCAACCTGAGCGAAGCGAGCGGAAAAGCGTAGTCATGCACGAGACGTCCAAGGCCGTCATGCGTCGCATGCGCGATTCGCGCTACGCCCGGCATTATTTCGTCGGCGACGGCATCGATATCGGCGCCGGCCCGGATCCGCTGAACCATTATTCGGAGTTCTTCCCGGGGATGCGCAGCTGTCGCAGCTGGGATCTGCCTGACGGTGACGCCCAGCACATGCCTGGGATCGCCAATTCGTCGATCGACTTCGTGCATTCGTCGCACTGCCTCGAGCACATGGTCGATGCACGAATTGCGTTTGGCCGCTGGCTGCAGATCGTCCGGCCCGGCGGTCATCTCGTCGTGGTGGTTCCGGACGAGGATCTTTACGAGCAGGGACATTTTCCTTCGCGCTATAACCCCGATCACAAGTGGACGTTTACATTGTCGAAGGACTCGAGCTGGTCGCCGAGGTCGATTTCCTTGCTCCCATTCCTGCACGGCTTCGCCGACCGGTGCCAGGTGTTGAAAGTCGAGTTACTGAACGAGACCTTTCGGTACGGCCTGCGCGATTACGATCAGACGCGGACGCCGGTGGGCGAATCGGCGATCGAATTCATCGTCAGACGCCGTTGAGCGAAAGGGCGGGCCGCTTGATCACCGACGCAGCAATAGCCCGCCCGGCCGCCCGAAGGGCGAATCCCCGAGCGCGCAGCGCGAAGGTGCCCTAGTGAACACCGGTCCCCGCATCCTGGTCGTCGACGACGAGCCGGCGATTGCCGACACGGTCGTCTATGCGCTGGCGACCGATGGTTTCGCGCCGCTGTGGGTTGGCAGCGGCGAGGCGGCACTGGCGGCGGCGAATGCCGATACGTTCGCGCTGGCGATCGTTGATATCGGTCTACCCGACATCAACGGCTTCGATCTGTTCCGGCAGCTGACGGCTGCAAATCCGGGCCTGCCGGTCATCTTTCTGACGGCGCGCACGGGCGAGATCGATCGCGTTGTCGGTCTCGAGCTCGGCGCCGATGACTACGTGCCCAAGCCGTTCTCGCCGCGTGAGCTGGTCGCGCGCGTTCGCACGGTGCTGCGGCGGACGCAACGAACGGCCGCGCCGGCCTCGGTGTCGACTGTCTTTGCTGTCGATGACGAGCGCAAGCTGATCCGCTTCAGAGGTAGCGCGCTGGACCTGTCGCGCATCGAGTATCGGCTGCTCAAGGTCCTGATCGAGCGGCCAGGCCGCGTCTTTTCGCGCGACGAGCTGATGCAGCGCGCCTGGGACGACCCCGGCGCCGCCTTCGACCGGACCGTCGACGCCCACATCAAGACGCTGCGCGCCAAGCTGCGCGCGATCGCGCCCGACGAAGATCCGATCGTCACGCACCGGGGGATGGGCTACTCGCTGCGTGAACAACCGTGATCTGCCGATCCGGATGCGCGCGCCGAGCGCCGAGTTCGGCGACTGATCAGCGCATGCGCCTGCCGGACCATCGCAAGGGCGAATCCCTGAGCGCGCGGCGCGAGGGGGGCCCACTGAACTCGCCGGGCCGTCCGAAGAGCGAGTCCTCGGCGCGCAGCGCAACGGTAGCCTGATGAGCCGCCGCTCGCGCGTCTTCCTCGGCGTCTTCATCGTCTATCTGGCCGCGGTCGGACTGCTGCTGTATCGGGTGGCCACCGATCTCGATCCACGCTACCGCGAATCAGCCGAAGAGTCACTGGTCGACACCGCGCAACTGCTGGCCACGCTGCTCGAGCGGCGCACCTTCAGCGGCGTGATTCCGACCGACGAACTGGAGCGCACGCTGGCTCACCTGGCCGAACGGCCGGTCTATGCGCGCATCTTCGATGTCGAGAAGACGAAGGTGAACCTGCACGTGTACGTGACCGACCGCGACGGCACCGTGCTGTTCGATTCGCGCGGTCGCGATGTTGGCAAGAGTTACCTCGACTGGCGCGACGTGCGGCTGACACTGGCCGGTGCCTACGGCGCGCGCACCACGCTGGCCGATGACGACGACACCCACTCGGCCGTGATGTATGTCGGCGCGGCGATCCGCGAGCGCGGCCCGGGTGTCGATGTCAACGCCGGGCAGGACATCGTCGGCATGGTCAGCGTCGGCAAGCCGATCGAATCGATCGCGCCGTTTATTGCCAATGCGCGCGCCAAGCTGATCCAGGTCGGGCTGATCTCTGGGGGCGCATTCCTGGCGCTGCTCGCCTTCGCTGTCTTCTGGCTGGTGCGGCCGTTCGGCCTGATCGGCGACCTGTTCCGGGCACTGCGCCGGCGCGGCACCGGCTCGTTCATTGCGCGCTTGCGATTGCTGGCGCACGCCTTGCGCGTATCGCTGGCCGAGGCACGCGATGCGCTGGCCGGCCGCAGTTACGCCGAGCAGTACGTGCAGACGCTGACGCACGAGATCAAGAGCCCGCTGGCGGCGATCCGCGGCGCCGCGGAACTGCTGCGCGAGCCGATGTCGGAAACGGCGCGCGCGCGTTTCGCCGGCAACATCGTCGAGCAGGTCGGCCGCGCCCAGGATCTTGTCGACCGCATGCTCGAGCTGGCCGACCTCGAGCGGCGCGGCGCGCTCGAGCGGGTCGAACTGGTGTCGCTCGCCCAGCTGGTACGACTGGTGGTCACCGAGGCGACGCCGGTGGCGGCACGCAAGCACATGCGCTTTGAGGTCAACGTGGACGAGACGCTGCTCACCAGCGGCGACGCGTTTCTGCTGCAGCGCGCGATTTCCAACCTGGTGCGCAATGCAATCGATTTCGCGCCGGAGCATTCCTCGGTCGAGATCGATGCGCGTGAGTTGGGCAGGCAGATCGAACTCACCGTGCACGACTACGGACCGGGCCTGCCGCCATTTGCGCAGCGGCGTGTGTTCGAAAAATTCTTTTCGACGACGCGGCCGGATAGCGGCAAGAAGGGCACCGGACTCGGACTGGCGTTCGTCCGCGAAGTGGCCGCCTTGCACGGCGGCTCGGCGCGGCTCGCCAATCATCCGGAGGGTGGCGCCGTGGCCATCCTGCAGGTGCCGCGCGCGTCGGCCGAATAGCCTGCAAGGGCCGGGCGCCCGCTGACGCTCGCCGCGGCCGCCGTTCGACCGGTGGCCGTCGTCTTCATCGTTTCTTCATATCGTCTTCGGGTGTGTTTCGCACTGTGCTCAACGACGAGCCGCACAGTGCGCATCGACAGGCCCCGATCCGGCGGCTTGCAGCGAAGGAGAAACACGATGTCGATCGTTGCCGGTGTGGTGGAAGGAGCTCGACGAGCTGCGCTGTATGCAGCGCTGCTGTTCGCTTTCGATGTCGGAACCGCGGCGGCGCAGCCGACGGCGGTGCCCACGAGCGCGGCGATCGGGAACAGCACCGTTGCCCTCGCCACTGATTCAGGCCTGCGGGGGCAGGCTGCGGCGGGGGCTCGAGATCTTCCGCCACTGCCGATTGCTGGCTCAGTGGCTGATTCCGGACTGACGCTGGCTGCGCATCACGTCGATGTGCACGTCACCGACGGCGTCGCTTCGGCACGGACCTGGCTGTTTCTGCGTAATGACACTGCGCGTGCAATCTCGGCACAGTACGTACTGCCGTATCCGGCGCGCCTGTCGCGCGGTGATGGCTGGAGCGTTGATGAACTGTGCGGCGACGACCTGTCAGTCGTTGCCGCCGAGCTGGCCGAAGCCGCCGAGGCACCGCTACGGCAGGCGCAGCGCCACGACGTGATCGTCGTGGCGGCTGGCGAGCAGGTCACGCTTCAGGTCGAGCGCGAAGTGCCGATCATCAGCGACGACGCCGTGCACCGGCTCTCGCTGCCGCTGCCGGTCAATCGCGACGCGTTGTGGGTGCCCCGTTTTTCCGCTGACGTCTTTATCGAGGCCGAGCGCCCGATCAGGCGCCTGGTATCACCGACGCATGAGGCGCTGGTCGACGGCATCGGCGAGCACGCGGCGCTGCTGTCGGTGGACGGCTTCGTCTACCGACAGGCGCAGCTCGCCGTCGAGTACGAGCTTGATTCGCCGGCACGCAAAGCACCAGTGCGGGCGCTCGATCGTGCGCCCGCAACTGCCGCTCGTTGAAGCGCCGATGAGCCGCTTACGAATTCTCATCGCCGCGCTTTCGCTGGCCGCAGTGCTGCCGGCGACACAAGCGCAGGCGCCGTCGACGCGCAACCTGGCGCCGTTCTTCGTCGTCGAAGGCGGCACGCCCGGCGTCGAGGCACTGCCGCTGAAGCGCACCGAGGTGGAGGCCAGCATCGCCGGCGTGATCGCCGACGTGCGCGTCACACAGGTCTACCGCAACGACGGCACGGTGCCGATCGACGCGCGCTACGTGTTTCCGGCGTCGACGCGCGCCGCCGTCTACGCGCTGCGGCTGCGCGTCGGCGAGCGGGCGGTCGACGCCAAGATCCGCGAAAAGCGCCAGGCGCGGCGCGAGTTCGACCAGGCCAAACGCGAGGGCAAGAGCGCCTCGTTGCTCGAGCAGCAGCGGCCGAACGTCATGACGATGGCGATCGCCAACGTGATGCCGGGCGACGAGATCGCGGTCGACCTGCGCTACACGGAAACGATCGTGCCGACCGACGGCGTCTACCGCTTCGTGTTCCCGACCGTGGTCGGCCCCCGCTACAACGGCGGCGCGGCGGCCGACGGCTCGGAAAGCGAAAGCCACAAGGCCGAGGCCTGGATCGCGCAGCCGACGCT
>JBFINI010000021.1:0-16599 GCA_041611275.1 Burkholderiaceae bacterium | reverse complement strand
GCACGGCGAAATCGACGACGATTGGTGCGGCCGGCAAACCGGCCTGTCTCGAATTCGGCGATTTCGACGAGGGCAGTCTCGCCCGAGTGCAGGCGCGACTGGCCGCGCTGACGCTGGGCGATCGGCTGCAGGCGCGGCCGGTTGACGGTCCAGGCTGGTTCGTCGTCTACGTTCCGCCGCTGTCCTCGCGTGCCGAGGCGGAACGCATTGCGCAGGACCTGCGCAACCGCGGTGTGCGCGATTTCGTGCTGATGGGTGAGAACTCCGCGATGCGCAATGGCATTGCGCTTGGATCGTTCCGTGATCAGGAACTCGCGCAGCGCCATGCCGCGGACCTGGAAAGGCGTGGCGTCAAGGGCGTGCGTGTTTCGGACCGCGCCTCGACCACCGAAGCCACGCGCTTCGAGATCCGCGACGTCGATGCGGCGCTGGCGCAGCAGCTTGCGGAGATTCAGAAGGACTTTCCGCAAAGCCAGCTCGGCACCTGCGAGAAGTAGGCGGCCCTGCCGAAGCAGTGGCAGGTTCTCGCCGCGCAGCGCCCGCCGATTGCCGTTTTCGATGTTCAACATCGTTCTCGTCGAGCCGGAAATTCCACCGAATACAGGCAACGTGATTCGCTTGGCCGCCAACACCGGTGCAAGACTGCATCTGGTCCAACCGCTGGGTTTCGCATTGACCGACAAGCAGTTGCGCCGCGCGGGTCTCGATTATCACGAGTACGCCACGCTGGCCGTGCACGAAAACTTCGATGCGTTCCTCGCTGCAGAGCGGCCGGACCCGGCGCGGCTGTTCGCGCTGACGACTCGCGCTGCGCGATCGTATGCGCAGGTTGTTTACGCCGAGGGCGACTCGTTCGTCTTCGGCGCCGAGACCCGTGGCCTTGCCGAAGCGATACGCGAGCGGTTCTCGCCGACGCAGAGGTTGCGGCTGCCGATGCGGGAAGGCAACCGTAGCCTCAACCTGTCAAACGCCGTGGCGGTCGTAGTCTTCGAGGCGTGGCGCCAGCTCGGCTTTCCCGGCGGCGCTTGACGCGGCTGCGCAGCAGCTCAGGCGGCGGCGCGCAACTGGGAGGCGCGCAGCGCCTGATCGATGTCGGCCAGCAGGTCGTCGATGTGTTCGATGCCCACCGACAGGCGCACCATGTCCTCGCTGACCCCGGCGGTTTCGAGTTCGACCGCTGACAGCTGCCGGTGCGTTGTTGACGCTGGGTGGGTTGCCAGCGTCTTCGCATCGCCGATGTTGACCAGCCGCGTTACGAGCTTCAGGCTGTCCAGAAAGCGTTCGCCGGCGGCACGCCCGCCGCGAATGCCAAAGGCGAGCACGCCAGAGGCGCGCCCGCGCAGTAGCAGTTGCGCCAGCGCGTGGTCCGGGTGGCTTGGCAGCGCCGCATAGCGGACCCAGCTCACGGCCGCCTGGCCCTGCAGAAAACGGGCGATGTCGAGCGCATTGTCGTTGATGCGGTCCATGCGCAGGGCCAGCGTCTCGATGCCTTGTAGCAGCAGGAAGGCATTGAACGGCGCCAGGGCGGCCCCGGTATTGCGCAGAGGCACGACGCGCGCCCGGCCAATGTACGCGGCCGCGCCCAGCGCCTGGGTATAGACGACGCCGTGATAAGAGGGATCGGGCCGGTTCAGGCGGGCGAAGCGATCAGCGTGCTCGGCCCACGGAAAACGGCCGCTGTCGACGATGATGCCGCCGATCGTGGTGCCGTGGCCGCCGAGATACTTGGTCAGGGAGTGCACGACGATGTCGGCGCCGTGCTCGAACGGCCGCAGCAAATAGGGAGTGGCAACCGTGTTGTCGACGATCAGCGGCACGCCGGCTGCGCGCGCCGCTGCTGCCAGCTGCGCGATGTCGGCAATGCGCCCCGACGGATTGCCAATCGACTCGACGAACACGGCCTTGGTGCGCGCATCGGCCAGGCGCGTGATGGCCTGCGGTTCATCGAGGCTGAAGAAGCGCGCTTCGATGCCCTGCTGCGGCAGGGTGTGCGCCAGCAGGTTGTACGAGCCCCCATAGAGTTGGCTGGCCGCGATGACGTTATCGCCTGCTTCGGCAATCGTCTGGATCGCGGCCGTGATCGCGGCCATGCCGCTGGCCATCGCCAGGCCGCCGACGCCGCCTTCCATCGCGGTCAGGCGTTTTTCGAGCACATCGTTGGTCGGATTCATGATCCGCGAGTAGATGTTGCCCTGGACCTTCAGGTCGAACAGATCGGCGCCATGCTGGGCCGAATCAAACGCGTAGGACGTGGTCTGGTAGACAGGCACCGCCACCGCGCGGGTGGTCGGGTCCGGGGCATAGCCGCCGTGCACGGCAAGGGTTTCGAGGCGCATGGTGTCCAGGTTCGCTGAATGTTGATTCGGCGAGCTTAGGGCGCGCTGCCGTGCGCGTTAGAAACGATCGTTTGATGCTTATGCCGGGCCTAGTGCCCGGTCGTGGCGCCGGCCTTAACTGCGGTCCAGCCCAACCGTGCCGCCGCGGGCAAGCAGGCCCGCACGCTTGTTTAGTCGCTTGATCAAAGCCGCCGCAGTCAGCTCGACCGACAGCAGGGCCTGGTGCTGCGGCCGGATGAAGCCTTGCCTTGCTGCGTGGTCGAGGAAGGCAAGCAAGTGGTCGAAGTAGGCGGCAACGTTGAGTATGCCGACTGGTTTTGCGTGCAGCTGCAGTTGCAGCCAGGTCACCATTTCGAACATTTCCTCCAGGGTGCCGTAGCCTCCGGGCAGGACGATGAACCCATCCGCACGTTCGGCCATCAGGCGCTTGCGCGTATGCATCGAGTCGACGACATGTAGCTCGGTCAGCGACTGATGCGCAACCTCTGGCCGCATCAGGTGCTCGGGAATGACGCCAACGACCCGGCCGCCGGCGGCCAGGGCGCTGTCGGCGAGCGCGCCCATCATGCCAACGTGGCCGCCGCCGTAGACAATCGTCAACTGCTGTTCGGCCAGCAGCGCGCCGAGCGTTCGCGCCGCCTGAGCGTAGGCCGGCGACTCGCCCGACTGCGAGCCGCAGAAGACGCAGACGGCACGCATGGCGTCAGTCCGGCGACTCGCGCTTGGGATCGCGGGCTAGCAGTTGTTCGAGCGCCTGCCGCGGCGAAACGCGTTTGTCGAGCACGGCGCAGACGGCCTCGGTGATCGGCATCTGTACGCCGAGCGATGAGGCGCGAGCCATTACCGCGGCAGCCGAGCCCACGCCCTCGGCGACGTGGCCGACGCGGGCCAGCGCCTCGGCCAGTGCGACTGACTGACCGAGCATCATCCCCACTTGCCGGTTGCGCGACAGCTCGCCGGTGCAAGTCAGAATCAGATCGCCGACACCGGTCAGCCCCATGAAGGTCTGTGCCGAGGCGCCCAGCGCGAGACCGAAGCGGGTGATCTCGGCCAGGCCGCGCGTGATCAGGGCGGCGCGTGCGTTGTGTCCGAGCGCCAGCGAATCGCAGATGCCGGTGGCGATCGCCATTACGTTTTTCACTGCGCCGCCGATTTCTACGCCGGTCACATCCGCGGTCGAGTAGATTCGTAGTGACGGGCAATGTAGCGCCTCGGTGACTCGCCGGCAGAACGGATCGAGGCCGGCAACGGCGAGCGCGGTCGGCAGGCCCTTCGCCACTTCCTGCGCAAAGCTCGGGCCGGACAACGGGCCGGCCGGATGCGCGCCGAGCTCGTCGCCGACGATCTCGTGCGCCATCGCCGCGCTGCCGCGCTCGAGCCCTTTGCACAGCCAGACGACCGGCGCCAGCGAAGCGACGCCGCGCAGCTGGCGCAGCAGATCGCGCAGCGCTGCGGTTGGCGTAGCTATCAGCAGCAGTCCATGCCGGGCGTGGGCGACCGCAGGAAAAAAGTCCGGCGAAACGTGCAGTGACGCCGGCAATTCGATGCCCGGAAGATAGCGTTCGTTGCGCCGCTGCTCGGCCATCTCGACCAGGGCCTGTCGATCGCGTGCCCACAGCGTCACCGCATGTCGCGAGGCCAGCACCGCCGCCAGCGCAGTGCCCCAGGCGCCGGCGCCCAGTACGGTGATGTTCACGGCGGCGGCACTCGGCACTGCCGATAGGGCCGCGGCTCGCTGCGCCTAATGCGTCGGCGTGGCGGCCGGCGCTTCGGTCCCCTGAGCCTGCTGCTGGGCGAGACGCTGCTGGTAGAGCGCTTCGAAATTGATCTCCGCCAGGTGGATCGGCGGCAGGCCGGTGCGGCCGATCAGATCGGCCACGTTGGCGCGCAGGTACGGATAGATGATGCCCGGGCAGACAATGCCGACGATGGGTTCGAACTGCTCGGCGGAGATGCCGCGAATCTCGAAGATGCCGCCCTGCTTGCCTTCGACGAGGAACAGCACCTTTTCGCCGACCTTGGCGGTAGCGGTCACCCGCACCACGACTTCATAGATGCCTTCGAGCACCATGCTGTTGCCGACTTCGAGCTGCACGTCGATGTTCGGCGACTGCTGCTCGAGAAAGACGTGCGGCGCGTTGGGTAGTTCCAGCGATGCATCCTTCAGGTAACAGCGCTGCAGTTGAAAGACGGGCCCTTGTCCGTCCTGCGAGTTGCCGCCGGCCGCCTGGCCGGCCTGATTGTCTTCTGCCATGAGATCCCCTGGTTGCGAAATGATTTCCGGCCCGGTCAGCCGGCGAGCATAGTGGCGAGTCGGCCTTCGACATCGAGTTCCGAGAGATCGTCGAAGCCGCCGACGTGCGTGCCGCCGATGAAGATCTGCGGCACTGTACGGCGACCGGTCTTCTCGATCATCTCATCGCGGCGCTGCGGCTCGAGATCAACCCGGATCGTTTCGATCTGTGTCACGCCGCGCGCCTTGAGCAGTGTCTCGGCGCGCTGGCAATACGGGCACGTCGCCGTACGGTACATCTTGACATTGACAGTCATGGTCGAGTTTCGAGGTAGATTGGGCCGGCCCGCGGTCAAGTCTTCAGCGGCAAGCCGGCCTCGCGCCAAGCGTTGATGCCGCCGGCGAGCACGTAGACCTCGGCGACCCCGGCCGAACGTAGTTGCGCAGCAGCCCGGCCGGCGATGTTGCCGGCATTGCACAACACGATGACCGGCCGATCCTTCTTCAGTTCTTTTGCCGCCCGGCCGGCCAACTCACCGAGCGGAATATTGCGCGCGTTGGGCAGCGAACCGCGGGCGAAGTCGGCGCTGTCGCGGATATCGACCACCTGCGCGTGCTTGCTGTTGATCAACTGCGTGGCCTGCAGCGTGGTGAGCGCCGGTCCGCCGGCGCGGGCACGCAGCAGCGGCCATAGCAGCATGCCGCCGCTGAAGAATGCAACGGCGATCAGCAAAGCATTGTCGATGAAGAATTGCACTGAAGCTCCCGCCCGCAGCCAAGGAGCGCGATTATAAAATGACGTCGGTTGGTCACTTTCCGTGAGTCGTCGACATGTACAAGCTCGTATTGCTGCGTCATGGGGAAAGCCAGTGGAACCTCGAAAACCGCTTCACCGGCTGGACCGACGTCGATCTGACCGAGGCCGGCGTTCGCGAGGCGCGCGCGGCGGGCGAACTTCTTGCGCGCGAAGGCTACGCTTTCGATATCGCATATACGTCGCTGCTGAAACGGGCGATCCGCACGCTTTGGCTGGCCCTCGACGCGCTCGACCAGATGTGGCTGCCGGTCGTGCATTCGTGGCGGCTGAACGAGCGGCACTACGGGGCTCTGCAGGGCCTGAACAAGTCCGAAACCGCCGCCAAGTACGGCGAAAAGCAGGTGCTGGCCTGGCGCCGCGCCTACGCGATCGCACCCGAGCCGCTTTCCGCTGACGATTCACGTTGGGCTGGCAATGATCCACGCTACAAACATCTGAAGCCGAGTGAGATCCCGGCGACCGAGTGCCTGAAAGATACGGTAGCGCGCGTGCTGCCGTTCTGGAACGATTCAATCGCTCCGGCCATCTCGCGCGGTCGCCGTGTGCTCGTTGCTGCACACGGAAATTCACTGCGCGCGCTGGTCAAGTATCTCGACGGCATCTCCGATGACGACATCGTCAGCCTGAACATTCCGACCGCGCGGCCGCTGGTCTACGAACTCGACGACAAACTCAAGCCGATCCGAAACTATTACCTTGGCGATGCTGACGAAGTGGCGCGAGCAATGGCCGCGGTCGCCGCGCAGGGGAAGGCGAAGAAGTAGTCTTGGCTGGCGCGCCGTCGGTGAAAGGTGCCCGCGCCATCGTTGCGCTGGCGCTTGTCTTGTTCATGCCGTCGGCGGTGTTTGCCCAGAAGCCGAACGCCGCGAAATCCGCGCCAGCTTCCAAGGCCAGCCCAACGCGGCAGCAGCAATTGCAGTCGGAGCAGCGACAGCTGCAGCAGAAATTGATCCGTCTGCGCCAGCAGGTTTCCAGGGCCGAAGCCTCTCGTGCCGAGGTGGCCGATGCGCTGCGCGAGTCGGAGGCGGCGATTTCGAATGCCAATCGCAAACTGCGCGAGCTTGCTCTCGAGCGTCGGCAGGTGCAGGAGGAGCTTGACGCGTTGGCCGGGCGCAGCCGCACCGTCGGGCAACTTCGTGGCGAAGAAGAGCGTGCTTTGGCTGCGCTCGTGCGCAGCCAGTTCGTCCTAGCCAGAGCCAGTCCGTGGCAACGGCTGATCGACGGTGATTCGCCCGGCCAGCTGCAGCGCGAGCAGATGTATGTCGACTACCTCGCGCGCAGTCGTGCACACGCACTGGGCGATTTGCGCACGCGTGGCGACAAACTGGCCGAACTGCAGGCACAGTCCGAAATCAAGCAGATCGAAGTGGCGGCCCTTGCCGAAGACGAAAGGCGCAATCGGGCCGAACTGTTGCGGCAACAGGCCGAGCGCAGCCGCACCCTCGACCGGCTCGGAAGGCGGCTGGCGACGCAGCGTCGCTCGCTGCAGGCCCTTCAGCTTGACGAAAAGCGGCTGGCCTCGCTGATTGGCGAAATCGAGCGCTTGCTGGCCGAACAGGCGCGCCAGCAAGCGCGAGCGGCGGTTCGCGCCAGGCGCTCGGCCCCGAGCGGGTCGGCGCCAACGCGAGTTGCGGAACCCGCGGACAGCGAATTCGCACGGTTACGCGGCAAACTGGTGCTGCCGGTGCGCGGCCAAGTGATCGCGCGCTTCGGCAGCCCGCGGCCGACCGAGGCGCGGGTCGATGCGCCGACCTGGAAAGGCATTTTCATAAGCGCGAGCGCGGGTGCCGACGTGCACGCGGTGGCCGCCGGTCGGGTGGTATTTGCCGACTGGCTGCGGGGATTCGGCAATTTGCTGATCATCGATCACGGTGAGGGCTTCCTGACCGTCTACGGCAACAACGAAGCGCTGCTCGCCAATGTCGGTGAAAAGATCGCCGCCGGAGACCCGGTGGCCACTGTGGGCAGCTCCGGCGGATTGGCCGAGGCGGGCCTATACTTTGAACTGCGTTTTCAGGGTCAACCAGTCGACCCGCTGCACTGGGCGCAGGCGCGCTGACCTCCCGTCAGCGCAGTCTGATTTGCGCAGGCCCAGCCCGGTTCCGGAGGTTTCATGAGCGGACGTTTGCGGACTTTCGCACTGATCAGCGTCGGCGCGTTTGCCGGCGTTGCGGTCAGCCTCGGTATTTCGGCCTATGCGTTCCGCGACAGCCGTGGACCGATTCCGCTCGAAGAAATCCGCCAGCTGACCGATGTCTTCGGTGCGATCAAGAATCACTATGTCGAGCCGGTCGAGGATCGCAAGCTGATCCAGGAGGCGATCTCCGGCATGCTGACAGGGCTCGATCCGCACTCGGCATTCCTCGACGCCGATGCGTTCCGTGACCTGCAGACCAGCACACAGGGCGAGTTCGGTGGTCTTGGTATTGAGGTCGCGCCGGAAGACGGCGCCGTGCGCGTGGTGGCGCCGATCGACGACACGCCGGCTTACCGTGCCGGAATCAAGGCCGGCGATCTCATCATCAAGATCGACGACACGCTCACGCGCGGCATGCCGCTGTCGGAGGCCGTCAAGTTGATGCGCGGCAAGAAGGGCACTGCGGTCATATTGACGGTTGCCCGCAAAGGCGAAGTCAAGCCGCTCGAATTCAAGCTGGTTCGCGACATCATTCGCACGCAATCGGTGCGCAGTCGTGTCATTGAGCCAGGCTATGCGTTTGTGCGCATTTCGCAGTTCCAGGAACGCACAGTCGAGGATCTGGCCAGGCAGCTGAATGACGCCTACAAGTCCGGTCCGCTCAAAGGGTTGGTGCTCGACCTGCGCAACGACCCGGGGGGCCTGCTGCATTCGGCGATCGGCGTTTCGGCAGCGTTCCTGCCCAAGCGGGCCCTGGTGGTGTCGACCGATGGGCGGATGAGCGATGCCAAGCGGCGCTTTGTCGCCGCGCCGGAGGACTATCAGCGTGGGCGCGGCGAGGACGTGCTGTCCCGGCTGCCCAAGGAAGTGAAATCGGTGCCGATGGTGGTGCTGGTCAACAACGCCAGTGCATCAGCCTCCGAAATCGTCGCCGGCGCCTTGCAGGATCACAAGCGAGCCACCGTGATCGGTACGCAGACCTTCGGCAAGGGATCGGTCCAGACGATCATTCCGCTGCGTACGGACAGCGAACGGCCGGCGGCCATTAAGCTCACTACTGCCCGCTATTTCACGCCTAATGGCCGTTCGATCCAGGCCAAGGGCATCGAACCCGACCTACTCGTCGACGACACCGCGCAGGGCAGTTTTGCCGGACTGCAGATTCGCGAGGCGGATCTGGCGCGCCACCTGGAAGACCCGAAAAGGCCGGTCGACGACAAGACGGGCGCCGCGACCGATGCGCAGACGCCATCGCCAACTGACTCGCGCCCCGCGACGCCGAAACGCTACGAGTTTGGATCGGCAGACGACTTCCAGCTGAAGCAGGCGCTCAACCATCTAAAGGGCTTGCCGGTTGAGACTGTGAAGAAAGGCGACAGCGTCGCAGCGTCGTCGGCAACGCAAAAGTAGGCACACTTCCGCGCCGCCCGCCGGCTAAGGCGGGCCCTTTGCAACGGCTGTGATGGCCGACGGCTGGTGAAAGCCTGCGCCGCATGGCTGCCATTTCCTCTCGCTGGCCGACGCCGATGAACGACGACGAGCTGCTGCGTTACTCGCGCCACATCCTGCTGCAGGAGGTCGGTATCGAGGGCCAGGAACGGATCCGCGCGGCTTCGGCGCTGGTGATTGGCGCTGGCGGACTGGGCTCACCCGCTTCGTACTACCTCGCATCGGCCGGCATCGGCAAGCTGACGCTGGTCGATGGCGACGCGGTCGATCTGACCAACTTGCAGCGACAGATCCTGCACACGTCGGAGCGAATCGGCGTCAATAAAGCCGTCTCGGGCCTTCAGACGCTCGCGGCTTTGAATCCGCAGGTGTCCATTGTTCCGGTGACTGAACGCGTCCGCGGCCCAGTGCTCGATGCGCTGGTCACCGATGCCGATGTGGTGCTCGACTGCACCGACAATTTTGCGACTCGATATGCCATCAACCGGGCCTGTGTCAGCCAGCGCAAGCCGCTGGTTTCCGGCGCCGCGGTCCGTTTTGATGGCCAATTGGCCGTGTTCGACCTACGCCGTCCAGACTCGCCCTGTTATGCGTGTCTGTTTCCTGAAGGTGATAGCGAAGACGAGCTGTGCGCGGTCATGGGTGTGTTTGCACCGGTTACCGGTATTGTTGGCACAATGCAGGCAGCCGAGGCGCTGAAACTGGTCGCCCAGGTGGGCCGGGTTGGCTGCGAGCGGCTGCTACTGCTCGATGCCCTGACGATGGATCTGCGCACGGTACGATTCGGTCGCGATCCGAGCTGTTCCGTCTGCGGCGCGAGGGCCGACATGACCTAAGCGGGTGGCCGGCGCCGGTCGGCCTTGACTGCTCACTCTCCGTAATTGTTCTCACCATGCACATTCCAACGCGGCACGCGGCCAACCCGAAACCTTGGCTGGCATTGATCGTCGCCGTCGTCATACTGTCGATGGCCGGTGCGCTTTACTTTCAGTACGTCCTGCAACTGGAGCCCTGTCCACTGTGTGTGCTGCAGCGGGTGGCAATTATCGGCGTCGGCGTTTTTGCCGCGCTCGGCTTGGTCGCCTCGCGTGCGCGCGGGCAGTCGATCGCAATCGTGCTGGCGATCGTATTTGCGTTGACTGGCGCTGGCATCGCGGGCTGGCACAGCTGGATCCTGGCGTTTCCGCCCGAGGCGCTGTCCTGTGGGCGGCCGTTCGAGTGGTTCCACGCGGATTTCCCGCTCGCCATGTGGATACCGAAGCTTTTTGCCGGCGAAGGTGACTGCCTGGCGATTGACTGGACGTTCTTCGGGCTCGCGATCCCGCACCTGTCACTGGTCGCATTCGTGATGCTGATCGTGATGTTGACGGTCACCGCACGCCGCGCCTGGCGGCGGTCGCGCTGACCCGGTCCACAGCCCGACTAGACGAGCAGCGCCAGCAGCTGGGTTTCGACGCCTTCTGACGGCAACTTCTTGAAGCCGCTCTTGGCAAACCGGTGCCAGCGGCCGATCACGTAGGCCACGATCAGGGAGGATCGCGCCGCGGCGTCGAAATCCGCCGGCAACTCGTTCTCCGATGCCGCCAGCCGAAAACTCTGCTTCAGTGACGACTCGATGCGCTCGAACAGCTGGTTCATGCGCTCCTGCAGCCGCTCGTTTTCATTGACCAGGGCATCGCCGATCAGCACGCGCGTCATACCGCGGTTGGTCTGCGCAAAATCAAGCAGCATCAGCACCGTGCGGCGTGCCTGCTTCAGCCCTGACTGTTCACGTTCGGCGATGTCGTTGATCAAGCCGAAGATCGTCGTTTCGATGAACTCGATCAGGCCTTCGAACATCTGCGCCTTGCTGGCGAAGTGCCGGTAAAGCGCTGCCTCGGAAACCGAAAGCCGCTCAGCGAGCGCGGCAGTGGTGACCTTTTCGCCTTTCGGATCCTCGAGCATCGACGCCAGCGTCTGCAGGATCTGCAAGCGCCGGGCGCCGGGTTTGCGCCGTGTCGATTCGCCCAATGCGCTGACGGATTCCATCTTCATCCTGCGTTGGCGGCGCGAGCCGAGTGACGCGCCAGTTGCGGCGCTGATCGCGCACGACCATTTTGTTCTGAGCAGCGCTGACTCATGCTCGATGACCTCACGGCAATCGGACTAGGTTGCCTAATTCTGGCCGAAAGCGGTCGCGACGTGGGGAGTTACTTTCGTATTAGGCCTAGCGGATACAGTGGTTACGATTCAGTATCCAACGCCCATCGTGTCGACCGCTGATCCTTCGCCGCTGGCCGTTAATCCCGTCCGAGCAGGCTTTCAGCCGAACACAGGCAGTGCAACTGCGGGGCCAGCGGGTCGCGAACCGCCGCGCGCAGCCAGCGCAGATCGTCGCCGAAGTGCCGCCAAGCTTGCGGCAGCAGTTCGGCGGCCGGCCGCAAACCGGCCAGCGGCGCGGCCAGCGACACCGACGTATGACCGAGGATCACGCCGAGCAGACGATCGATGCCACGCGGTTCGCGTTCAATATAGGCGACGCGATAGTCGTCGCCGAGGCCGCCGCGTTTTGCAGCCGCCTGCAACGCCTCGTGATAGGTGCCGAGCCGGTCAACCAGCTTGTTTTCAAACGCCTGCTTGCCGGTCCAGACCCGACCCTGCGCCAGCTCGTCCATCTTTTCATAGGAAAGGTTGCGCGCGGCGGCGGCGCGGCTGACGAACTCCTTGTACCTGTGCTCGACCCCGGTTTGCAGCAGCTCGCGCAGGCGCGGATCGAGCGGCCGGCGCAGGTCCAGCGCGCCCGCGAGCCAGGTTGTGGTCGTGCCGTGGGTATGCAGCGACAGCTTTTCCCACGCCTTGTCCGCGGACGGGATCAACAGGTACACGCCGATGGCCCCGGTCACTGCGGCCGGGTCGGCGATCACCTCGTCGGCGGCCATCGAGATCCAGTAGCCGCCGGAGGCGGCGATGTCGCCGAACGAAACCAGCACCGGCTTGCCCGCCTTCCGGGTGATTTCCAGCTCGCGCCGAATCAGCTCGGATCCGAAAACGCTGCCGCCCGGCGAGCGCACCCGAAGCAGGATTGCCTTGATCGAATCGTCCTCGCGCGCCCGGCGGATCAGCTCCGCGGTCGAGCGCCCCCCCACTAGGCCCTGCGGCTGCTCGCCGTCGAGGATTTCGCCGGCGGCGACCACGACCCCGACCGCATCGCCCTCTCTTGCCGGCAGCGTGGCAAGGTACTGCGTCAACGAAATCTGGCGGAAGCTCTTGCGCTTGCGATCGGTCACGCCTTTTTCGATCAGCAGCGCGCGCAGCTCGTCGCGGGTCATCAGCCCATCGACCAGTTTTTCCTCGAGCGCGAGCTTTGCCGCGTCGCCTTCGACGGCGGCCAGCCGCCGCGGCAGCTCGTCAATCATCCGCGCGATGCTGCCCGCCGGCAGCTTGCGCGCCGCTTCAACGCCGGCGACGTACTGCGCCCAGAGGTCGGACAGCAAGGAGGATTCGTCGCGCCGTGCCGCCTCGGTCGGTTCGTTGCGCGTGAAGATCTCGGGAGCGCTCTTATACTCGCCGACCTTGACGACATTGACGGTGACGCCGATGGCGTCGAGGGCATCGCGGTAGTAATTGCGATAGCCGCCGAAGCCCTGCAGCAACACGCGGCCGAACGGATGCAGCAGTACTTGATCGGCATGCGCAGCGACGTAGTATTGGCGCTGATCGAAGGCCGAGCCCCAGGCAATCACCGGCTTGCCGCTGGCCTTGAAGCGCTCGATTGCTGCCGCCACTTCGCGCAGCGTCGCCAGCCCGGCTCCCGAGAAATCATCGAGTAGCAGAAGGACACGACCGATCTTCTGGTCCTTTGCCGCCCCGTCGAGAGCGGCGAGCAGATCACGCAACTGCAACTCGCGCTCGCGGTCTGCCAGCGTCTGCAGCAGCGTGATACTTGATTGCGTGCCGCTTCGCTGCTCGACAATGGGGCCGGACAGGTCAATAACCAGCGCGGTGTTCTGCTCGACGGCTGGCGGGCGCTCCTCAAGCATCCAGGCAGCCACCAGCACGGCGACGATCGCCAGGAAGAGCAGGTTCAGCGCCAGGCGGCGCAGGAAGTTGATGCTGTTCCAGATGAAGCCGAAGAAGCGGCGGATCGGGCCGGGACGCTGTGCTGCCATGAATGACTCCGTGTAGAAGGCTCAACCTTTTGCGACGAGCTTACCGTCAGCAGCCGCCCGCGGCGGCGCTGCGGCGGGGCTTAGTGGCGCAGTCGAAGACGCGCGCGCGGCAGGTCGCGAACGGAGCGCACCCGCAGACCGACGTAGCGGCGATGCCGAGTTCGTGAGCCGGCGGCAGCGTGGCGCAACACCAGAACCGTCCGAAAGCCGGCGGCGCGTGCCGAGCGCAAGTTCGCCGGACTGTCGTCGACCAGGATGGCAGCTCCACGAGGCACGCGTTCGCGGGCGAGCATGTGGCGCAGCATGCCCCTGGACGGTTTCGGCCGGAAGGTCAGGTGCACGCGCATCTGTTCGATTGCGTAGCGTGAGGGTAACTGACGATGCAGGCGCAGGGCACGCAGGACTGTGTCAGCGTAGGCGCCGGGCGCGTTCGTCAGCAGGACCTTGCGGCCCGGCAATTGTGCGAACAGGCGTGCCAGCCCGCGCTCGGCGCGCAGCAAGGCGGCGATGCTGAAGTCATGGGTCTCGCGCAGGAAGTGATGGGGATCGATCGCGTGATGGCGCATCAGGCCGAGCATCGTTGCACCGTAACGCCGCCAGTAGGTCAATCGCAGTTGATTGGCCTCGTCGCGGTCGACCTGCAGGTGACGCTCGACATAGTCGGTCATGCGGCCGTTGATTGCGCCGAAGACCCCATGCGAAGCGTCGTGCAGTGTGTTATCGAGGTCGAAGAACCACACTGGCCGCGGCCACCGTGTACTCGACCCGTCGGATCGCACGCCGGCCGAGCTGCGGATTGGGCGCCCTGAAGTCACGGGCGACGCAGGCGCGCGTGCGCACGCCAGACAGGCGCGGACGCCACGGGGCTCAGTGACTCCGGATCATCGTGCCGACGCCGGCGTCGGTGAGGATTTCCAGCAGCAGGCAGTGATCGACGCGCCCATCGATGATGTGGACGGCGTTGACGCCGCTTTTTGCCGCTTCGAGCGCCGATGCAATCTTCGGCAACATGCCGCCCGAGATCGTGCCGTCCGCGAAAAGTTCGTCGATCTGCCGCGAGGTGAGCCCGGTAAGCAGCTTGCCGTTCTTGTCGAGTACGCCGGGCGTGTTGGTCAGCATCACCAGTTTTTCGGCCTTCAGGATCTCGGCGATCTTGCCAGCGACCACATCGGCGTTGATGTTGTAAGTGGCGCCGTCCTCGCCGAAGCCGATCGGCGAAATGACCGGAATGAACGCATCGTCCTGCAACGCCTTGACCACCGCCGGATTGATGGTCTCGATCTCGCCGACGTGGCCGATATCGTGACTCTTGGTCGGGTCGTCCTTGTCAGGCAGGCGAAGCTTGCGAGCGCGGATCAACGCACCGTCCTTGCCGGTGAGGCCGACCGCCTGGCCGCCGAAACTGTTGACCAGCATCACCAGTTCGCCCTGCACTTCGCCGGCCAGCACCCATACGACGATCTCCATCGTCTCGGTGTCGGTGACCCGCATGCCCTGGATGAAATGCGATTTCTTGCCGACGCGCTCGAGCGCCTCGTCGATCTGCGGACCGCCGCCGTGGACAACCACCGGATTCATGCCGACCAGCTTCAGCAGCACCACATCGTGCGCAAAACTTTCCTTGAGCTGCTGGTCGACCATCGCATTGCCGCCGTATTTGACGACGATGGTCTTGCCGTGAAAACGACGAATGTACGGTAGCGCCTCGGACAGAATGTCGGCCTTGATTTCCGGCGTGATCTGCAAGCGTTCCATGGCGTGGCGTCCAGTCGTCCACATTTCAGGCGAAGCGCTGTGAGTCTACCAAGCGACCCGTGTCGCGCCGGCCATCAGGCAGCGCGACAGCGGGCGTTGGAATTAAGATAGGTTTTTCTTGACGGGGTGCTCATGGCCAGCGAACTCGAAATCAGCGGCATGCACTGTGGCGGCTGCGTCAATCGCGTCGCCAAGGCGCTGCGCGCGCTCGACCCCGGCGTCACGGTCACGCTCCAGCCGCCACGCGCCGTGTTTTCCGCCGACTCCCAGATCTCACTGGCGGCCGTCAATGAGACGCTGGCCAAGGCTGGCGAGTATCGCGCCAGTGAGCCGGCATGACTGCGGCGCGCGTCGGCCGGTGAACTCGACGGCGGCGCAAGAGGGCGCTTACAGCACGTAGCGCGCGAGGTCCTCGTTGCGCGAAAGATCCGCGAGACGCGCGTCGACATAGGCTGCATCGATCCGCAGTTCGCGCCGCTGACCGCTGCCGGCATCAAACGAGATTTCCTCCAGCAGCCGCTCCATCACCGTATACAGTCGACGCGCGCCGATGTTCTCGGTCTTCTCGTTGACCGAATAGGCGATTTCGGCCAGACGGCGAATGCCGTCACCGGTGAATTCGAGCCGTACGTCGTCGGTGGCGAGCAGCGCCTCGTACTGGCGCGTCAGGCAAGCGTCGGTGCCAGTGAGAATCTGCTCGAAATCTTGAACCGACAGCGAGCCGAGCTCGACCCGGATCGGAAACCGGCCTTGCAACTCCGGCACCAGGTCCGACGGCTTGGCATAGTGAAATGCGCCGGAGGCGATGAACAGGATGTGATCGGTCTTCACCATTCCGTATTTGGTGTTCACGGTCGTGCCTTCGACCAGCGGCAACAGGTCGCGCTGCACGCCCTGTCGTGACACGTCCGCACCGCCGACTTCGGAGCGGGCGGCGATCTTGTCGATCTCGTCGAGAAAGACGATGCCGTTTTGCTCGACGCTGGCCAGCGCGCGCGACTTCAGCTCTTCTTCGTTGACGAGCTTCGCCGCCTCTTCGTCGACCAGCAGCTTGAAAGCCTCGCGCACGCGCAGCTTGCGGCTGCGCCGCCGGGCCTGGCCCAGATTGGCGAACATTGACTGGATCTGCTGCGTCAGTTCTTCCATGCCGGGCGGCGCCATCACTTCCATCGTCGGTGCCGCTTGTGCGACCTCGATCTCGATTTCGGTATCGTCGAGTTGCCCTTCACGCAGCTTCTTGCGGAACTTCTGCCGGGCCGCCCCCTCGTCTTCACGGCGCTGGGCCTCGCCCATCGGCAACGGCACCAGCACGTCGAGGATGCGGTCTTCGGCAGCATCCTCGGCGCGCGCGCGCATCTTCTTCATTTCCGCTTCGCGCGTCTGCTTCACGGCAGTATCGACCAGATCACGAATGATCGAGTCCACGTCGCGGCCGACGTAGCCGACTTCGGTGAACTTGGTCGCCTCGATCTTGATGAACGGCGCATCGGCCAAGCGCGCCAGACGGCGAGCGATCTCGGTCTTGCCGACGCCAGTCGGACCGATCATCAGGATGTTCTTCGGCGTGATCTCACTGCGCAGCGGCTCGTCGACATGCTGCCGGCGCCAGCGGTTGCGCAGGGCAATGGCCACCGCGCGCTTGGCGCGATCCTGGCCGATGATGTTCTTGTTCAGTTCGTGAACGATTTCGCGGGGGGTCATCATGGTGCATTCGCTTTGCGTGT